>DATCYV010000023.1:0-13527 GCA_036526215.1 Saccharimonadales bacterium (SeqCode) | reverse complement strand
CGCCGCACGAAAAAGTCGTCAAAACTGTCGAAGAAATCGTCGCCCACTGGCAATAAAGTGCTGAGTACACGGGCTTGTTGGATCAAAGTGACTATTCCCAAGCGGAGCCGGATGTGTTCCGATGAGACCGAAGGGCTCAGCGAAACACATACCGCGCGCGAGCGGTCACTTTGAGGCAATGAGCCCGTGTACTCAGCACTCTATTGCCAGTGGGCAACGATTTCTTCGACAGTTTTGACGACTTTTTCGTGCGGTGGAACGTCATTGACGTCATAGTAATGGCTCGTTTCCATGTAGTCACTAAGTACGCTCAAACAAAAAATATCATCAGCCAACACATGAATACGGTCAACCGCAGGCACGCTCGAAAGCGGTGTAGCGACAATAATCTTTTTGGTGTGGATTGGCTTGAGGTATTGCAGCGCAATATCGAGCGCAAAACCATCTTTAAAACCATCAGTCACGAGGATGATGTTGCGGTCTTGGACCAGACTGCGCTTAATGAGCTTCCCTTTGCCCATCTCGTGATGCATTGCTTGCATTTTGGTCATTTTTTCTTGCTCGATTAGCTGGTAGTACTCGGCAGTAAACTCCTCAAGCTCGCCTTGTGAATATCTTTGATTGTACGAAAACGCCCCATCTTGCGTAATGCCACCCACTGCGGAGTCTTCACGAGGCAAGACGATCTCTTCTGCCAGGAGTAGCGTTAAGACGCAGTGCAATTGCATGGCAATTTGCGCGCCTACCATTACACCGCCGTCATTAAGAGCAATAACTGCACAGTCTTGCCCCTTGTATCTTTGCACTATTTGTTTTGCTAAAAGCTGGCCGGCTTCCACGCGGCTTTTGAAATACATAACGGAAGTTTACCACCTCTAGCCACACCGTACAACAGATAGACAACCGCGGCCCTGTCGAGGCTGCCGCTACCGTGGCCGACGTGGCGAGGTCTGGTTGTAGCCACGCTGCGTATCAGCATTTCGTCTTGTGTTTGGCAATGTCTGTACAGCACGCGGGTTGGCGGCAGTTGGCGCAGGCACAACCTGGGGCACTAATTGGCCACTTGCGGGATCGCGCACGAGTGCCACATCGCTTGCTTCGTGTTGAATGTCTTCACGTGTCTCCACCGTCGGCGCGACACCTTTAGTCTGGACATGCTCCCTAATGACAGGCGACGAGTACATACCGGCGTTGAATTCGTACTGCTCTATGAGCCCAGCAATGCGGCCAGAGAGTTCGCGGGCGGCAGCTCGCTCGTCATTAGAATGACTGGTGCTACCCGCAACCATGCGGGCTTTTTCCAGTTCGCGTCGAAGAGCCGGCACAATGTTTTCAGCAGCCTTTGGCTTGCCGTGCAGCGCGGTGTAGCTATCACTCTCCAGAGCGGCAGTTAGGTATGCCCCACTTATGTCGTCATCAGTAAGCGTGCCGCCTGCAGCTATCTTACTGTACAACTCGGCGTATTTACCAAAGGTAAGCCTTAGGTCAGTACGCCCAACCTCGCCTGCTACAAAGTTACCTTCGCCGATGATACCCATTGCCATCTCAGAGTTATCACCTGATACACGAGCAATAGCCTCAACTGCCTGACGCGCGTCATCAAATCCTGTACCAGTCGCAAAGAGCTGGTTGACCGCAGCAAGCTGTTGGTCGCGTCCAAAGCCACCATTTGCCCTGGCAGCAGAAATGGCTGATTCCACATCAGCTATCTTGGCGATACGCTCACCATCTTCATCGGTCTTGTATGTGCCGTCAGCGTTCTTTTCGTACATATCAAAGTCACGGATCATGCGGGCGCGCGCTTCAGCCTCGCTGCGGTATGTTTGGGCACGCAGCAACGGGTCATTGTTCATGGCGGCTTTAAAGCGATCAGAGTTGCGATATGCATCAGCATTTATCATCCGCTGCTGGGCAAGCATTGCCGCGCGCACTGCACGCCCCTGCCTTGTAAAGAGATTGCCCGTTTGGGCACCTTGCGATTTTGCAGTCACAGTCGCACCAACATTAAACGTAGCAGTGTTGAATGCCCGGGCAAGCGGGTTGCTGTTTTGGAAGCGCTGGCCATGCGCCATCTTAGATACGTTTTGATTAATCTTATTGCCGCGGTACTTCTTGACCCTGCCCTGGAGGCCGCCCGATCGGCTATTAACCATGCCGCTGACCTTAGCCATAAGACCACCGGCCATAGTAAAGGCTTTAGTGATTAGGAAATAAGGCACAAAGTAGGCGATGACTGCAATTAATTGGTTAACCGTCTGGCTACCTGGCGCATTAAACGCCATGGCAGAAAAGACACGTCCAATAGCTATAAACGTTGTGATAATTGGGAAGACCACCAACATGCCAATAAGCGTATCCCGCCAAAAATCATAGGCCTTACGGGTGCCGGGCAACACCGCTGCAGCTATAGCAAATGGAGCAAGCATGAACAAGAGCAGCAGTATCATCTTTCGAATAATCAGCACGGCAACCGCCGCAAGCGAAGCAATTAAGCCCGTTAATACAAAACTGAGCAGACCAACCCACCCCAACGCTAATGCACCTCCCGTGCCAATGAGCGTCATCGCCGCGAGCGTACCGCCACCAATACTCCCACCCTGAGGCAGATCCCTGAACGGCGCATAAATAAGCGTACGCATACCCTGCCCAGCCGTGTTTGATAGCTCTGCAGCAAACTGGAGAAGACTCCACGAGAACGTAATGAAAACAACTGCGAACAGGAGCCTCGGCAAGGTCTTGCGAATGGTGTAGGCGTTTACAATATCGAGGTCCAGTGCTTGCGAGACTACCATGATCAGCGCGGCAATAACCAATAGGCCAAGTGCAAATATCCTGAATGAGTTCCAGGCGGCGTGATAAGCAACGCCAGCTCCCGAATCGGTAAATATGTCATTTGTGTTAATGGTCAGCATGTTGCCAATAGTGCCATCAAGCGCGCCTACAGCATAAGTTGCCGTGTCGATCACCGAGCATACCAGGTAGGTGATCCCCTTCACATTCATAACACTATATTTGGCTTTACAGTCCTGTTCGGTGTTGTTGTCGGCATTAAACTGGTTGTAGTCGATATTGAAGGTGACTTCTGCTGGTTGACCGGCAGTCTTAGTAACATTTTTGCAGTCAGGAACACCCTCGATACACACCTCGTATGTCACCGGGTCTAGTCCATTGAAGGTTTCGTAAATTGGCAGCGTATATGTCGCCTGAGCCATCCCCTGCGCCTGCGACTCAGCATTTGTCATAGTGTGAGTATTTGTACCAGTTTTTTGCGTGAGCGTTACACCGCCCGGTTTACGAACAGATACCGTATATGGTCCAACCGTAAGGTCACGAATAGCGCCAACGTACGTTGTAATAATATTCACCGTAAGGGTGCGCTGCACCGAAGTGTCGCCGTATTCTAAGTGGAGTGACTTAAATTTAACTTTTTCGAAACTCCTACAGTCTGGGATAACAATATCGGCACAAACCGTATACTTCCCAGGATCCAGATGAAAATCGCCCAAATAATACACAGGCGCCTTACCTGGATCAAAGCCGATCTGAGCAGCCTCTTGCGCCGGATTAACCGTCGACACCACATTGCCATTTGCATCCTTAACGGTAATCGCAATCGTCGTCGGCGAGTTCTCGCCTGGGTTTGGCGAGTTAATCACTACTACAACCTCGCGCTGCATATCAGCTTCGCTTTGATTATTCGAACTACCGCGGGTTCCCTGAATCGTTACCGTCTGTCCGTTGTAGCCTTCAGACACTCCCGGGAAGAGTGGTCCCTGGTATTCAACATGGCACGACTGGAAAGGCCAAACACCAGAACATACCTGAGCGTATTTGCCGTCGTCACAATACACCCTGTTTGGTGGCCGATAACCAACGTTTGCATTCGGGGCGGGCAGTGGTACTGTCAGTTTAGCCGAATTATCGTTGATCAGTGTCACTGTTAGGCTTAATTGGCATTTGTTTTGGTAGTTTGGATATGATGGAGCGGCAATAAACACGCCGTTAGTGCCTTGTGACAACTTATAATCAACCGCGCCGGTAAAATCCCCGCCCGCTATAGTGATAGTGTTGTAGTCCTTCCAGGTATACGTTTCGCCAGCAGCAGCAACCTTAACCGGGAACGCACTCAAAGCCATGGTCAGCAAACTAGAGACTGCTAACGCGACTAATCCTAACCGTTTCGACAATTGTTTCATTACCTTGTAGCCACCCTGGAGGTGAACACCGCCAAGAACTATACGTACTAAGTATAACCGCTTGTGCCTGTCAGGCCTAGCGCGCCGGCAACTTTTTAAGATAGTAAAAACGCTCGACATTACCCTTTGAGCCAGCGATGTCAGAGTCGGCTTTGTCGATAATAATAAAGTACTGGTGCGCCCAGTTTTCAAAGTCCTTTAAGATGTCGCGGCGCATGCGATCGTTTTTGATAACACCTTTGTGTTTGAGGTTAGCTTTAACCGCTTCAAACTGCGGCTTAACCATGGCCACAATGGCTGTTTGGGGCGAGCATAACGTGGCAATATGAGGCAGTACATCACGCAGGCTGATAAATGACACGTCAATGACGACGATATTGGGCGTTTCGCTTAGCTGCTGCATATCGCGAATATCAGTTTGCTCATGCAATTCAATCTGCGGATTGCCCAAAAGGCTCGGGTGCAGCTGGTCAGTACCGACATCGACTGCTATCACCTTACGAGCGCCATGCTTCAGGGCATAATCGGTAAAACCACCGGTTGAACTCCCCACATCGAGCATGACTTTATTCTTAAAATCTAAGCGCAACACTGCCGCAACCGATGCTAGCTTGAGCGCCGCTCGGCTCACGTACTGCTCGTCGGCCTGCAATACAATCTCGTCGGTGTCGTCTGCAAAATGGCCGGGCTTTGTAATAACCTGGCCGTTAACCTGCACTTTGCCCAAGCGAATCCAACTTTCGGCTTGGCTGCGGCTGACAACCAGCCCGCGAGCATGCACTAATTGGTCGAGGCGATGTTTCATATGGACTAATCTTTGGCGCGCTCAAGGTATTCGCCAGTGCGGGTGTCTACCTTGATGATGTCGCCTTGCTTAATAAAGGCTGGCACTTTAACCGTAATGCCTGTTTCAAGCGTAGCATCTTTGAGTACGCTGCTGGTAGTATCACCCTTCACCACATTTTCGGTGTAGGTTACCTCGAGCGGCACGTTCTTGGCGAGCTCTACGTTAATTACGCGGCCATCAAATAGCTGGGCCTGCACGCGGTCTCCTTCTTTAAGGTAACCCGCGCCATCACCAATGATGTCAGCCGGAATCTCAAACTGCTCAAAAGTCTGGTCGTCCATAAAGTAGAACGTTGCACCGTCACTATAGAGGTACTGCACGTTCTGGTACGTTACATCGGCACTGTCGATTGATTCGTTGCCCTTGAAGGTCTTCTCTAACACTTTACCGTCGAGCAAACTTTTGATGCGCACGTTTACAATTGAGCCACCGCGGCCCATAACCTTTTGCGAATATTCCACGACACGATAAGGGACACCATCAAGCTGAAAGATTGTTCCTTTTTTGAGGTCAGTAATGCTGAGTGCCATTGGTTATTCTCCTTATTCCATCTGTGAAATGATTTGTTCGATGTAGACCGACAGCTGCGCAACGTCGATACTCCCGAACAAATTAAATTCGCTTGCCTTAACGATATTTTGCCGCAGCAGCTCGTAGCGGGCTTTGCCCTCGCGGGCGGCATGGAGCTGTTCGGCGCGGGTTTGGGCGTATTCGTACTCGCGAGTATCGAGCCGCCCATCAATGAGCTGGTGTTTGATGTCGTTCACCAGCAGTTTTTCGCTATGGGGCAATTCTGAAAGATCATGAGACGCTAACAATTTGTTTGTAAGCGTCTCAAGTTCCCGTGCTTGCTGAAATAGCGATTGTGCCACCCCGTCCCCTGTAGCAACCCTTAGTTGTTTGCCACAAATGGCAATAGTGCAATGTGGCGGGCACGCTTGATAGCGGTTGCCAAACGGCGCTGCTGGCTTTCGGTCAGACCGGTCTTCTTGCGGGTCTCGATCTGGCCATAGACGTTTACGTAGCGCTGCAAAGTCTTGAAGTCCTTGTAGTCAAAGTAAGGTACGTCTGTCTTGTGCTTAAAAATCTTAGCCATGAGTTATCCTTTATTTGCTTAGAATGGGATGTCGTCGAGGTTGATTGGCTCGTCGCCGATGTCCTCGATGGGTTCATCCTTTTTGCTGCTTGATGAGCTGGCGGGGCGAGGTTCGCTTGGTGCACCGCCTTCGCCATCGCCACCGCGGCTGTCGACAAAGGTTACGTCGTTAGCGAGCACTTCTACTTTGCTGCGCTTCTGACCTTCTTGTTCCCAGCTACGGCTCTGTAAACGTCCTTGCACCAATGCCCGACGACCCTTGGTAAGGTACTGGGCAACGCGCTCGGCAAGCGGACCCCAAGCTACAACATCGATATAATCGGTTGCTTCTTGCCAGTCGCCCGTCTTGGCGTCTTTGTAGGCGCGGTTCAGTGCCAAGCTAAAGCTCACAACACTTTGGCCGCTCGGTGTTTGGCGTAATTCTGGATCCCGGGTTAGGTTACCGAGCAAAATTACTTGGTTTACGCTTCGTGCCATTGATATATCCCCTCTTTCTTAGCCGAGCCTTTTGGCTCTACGGCTGCTTATTCTTCAGTCTTTTCGTCGGTCTCTGTTGTTTCGCCACGCTCAGCGGCTTTTTTGGCCTTTTCGGCCTTCAGGGCCTCAGCCTTGGCAATTGCCTTCAGGTCTGGGCGAGTGATCAAGAAACGGATCACTTCGTCGGTAATGTTGAGCGTGCTCTCTACCTTGCGAACACTCTGAGCTGGGAATTCTACAGTGTAGAAAACGTACACAGCGTGCTCGTTCTTCTTGATTGGGTAGGCGAGCTTGCGCTTGCCCCAGTTGTCGGTGTTTACGACCTTACCGCCATTGTCGGTAAAGATCTTTTCCACACGGCTGGTGGCTTTTTCCAGATCAATTTCGAGATCTGGGTGGTACAATACGGCGATTTCGTATTGGTTCATCACTCCTCCTTTGGAATCCCGGGTTTCCCCTCGGATGCATGAGTCTCTTACCTCTCACGCAGGTTAATTATTAACAGAGGTAATTATACACTATTGTTTCGTAATTATCAACGCCGCACGCCTATTCGCCGACAACCCAGGGCTGCGTGAAAATCGTTACCCAGCTGGGAACCTCGATACTCCATTCAATATCATGGCCAGTCAGAAAAAGGCGATACTTACGGATCATCACCTTGAGTTGCTCGATGATATCTTCAAGATCACCCTCAGGTGCTATGGCAGCCGCAGGGTTCTTCTGCAGGTGAAGAACGCGTTCATTTACGAACTTTAGTTTATCGCGCATACCCACAAGCGCCTGCTCGTCTTTGCGCAAGGCGTCTGTATTAAGTTTGCCTCCCGGCTCAAAATAACCAACAGATGCAGATTCAATCAGGGCGCGGGAAACTGCACCTTCATCCAATAGCCCAATAAGCCCTGGATAATTTTGCCTCGTTACGACACCCCCGCTACCAATAAGCTCCTGAACAATCTTCAGCAAACTGAACTCATTCTTATCAGTAGCAAAGCCTACTTTACGGATGGCAGCCAGTACTGTGTAATAGTGGTTACGCTCAAAACGTTTGTGAAAATGCGCACCGGTTGTGTTGATCGCCGAGTTATTATTCACTAAATCCTTATATCGGTTGAACACGCGTTGGGCGTCAATGACGTCAAGCTCAAAGTGATTTGCTAGCTTAGTTATTTGAATCTGCCATTTTGGATAGTCAGATGCACTACTCATTGTTGTTATCCCTCTTTCTGCAGACGAGCTGCGTATTATCATCCACCTCTATAAAAAGTATGAATTTGTCAATAAACATCTGTCAAGCGGCTGCTGAGCATTGCCCAATTAATAGATAAGCTGCTACCATTGGTGGGTGAAAGAAACTCCAACTATTGTCGTGTCCGGCTCGATCGCTATCGACCGGATTATGAACTTTTCGGGACGGTACCGTGACCATATTAAGCCCGAGAAGCTCGACAGCTTATCCATATCAATCTTTTTAGACACGCTCAAGGACGCGCATGGCGGCGTGGGCGCAAACATTACCTACTCGCTCGCCCTGCTCGGCGATGAGCCGGTGCTGCTGGGATCGGTCGGCCCAGATGGCCTCTTGTATATGGAAAAGCTGGCACACCACGGCGTTAACATCGCGCACATTTACGAAAGCAAGCTGCCAACGGCCGCTTTTAACGTAATCACCGACAGCGACCAAAACCAGGTCGGCGGGTTTTACCCAGGCGCCATGTTTGACAGTGACGCCCTCAGTTTTGCCAATTGGAAGGATGACGACCCTATCGTTGTTGTCTCGCCGCATGACCCCAAGGCTATGCGACGCCAGGTACAAGAAGCCAAGGATTGGAGTTTGCGTATGATGTATGACATCGGCCAACAAGTCAGCAATCTGCCCGGCGACCAAATGCGCGAGGGCATCGAAGCCGCTGAAGTGCTCATTCTAAACGACTACGAGATGACTGTGCTCAGCACTAAAACTGGCTTGCCCATTGAAGACATCAAAAAGCAGGTACCAGTGGTCATCACGACCCTCGGCAAAGAGGGCTCGGTGATTGAGGGCAAAAAAGTCGGCAAACCCATCCGCGTTGGGGTGGTCAAGCCACAACAAGTACTCGACCCTACCGGAGCTGGCGATGCCTTCCGCTCCGGCTTTTTGTACGGGTTCGCCCGTGACTGGCCGCTGCACGCCTGCGCACAGCTTGGCGCCGTGTGCGGCACGTACGCCATCGAGAGCATGGGAACCCAGGCGCACACCTTCACCCTTGCGGACGTCGCTAAGCGCTATCAAGAAAGTTTTAACGAACCATTGCCTAAGGAGTAAATCATGGCCGAAGATTACAAAGTAAAAGACATCAAACTCGCCGACTGGGGCCGCAAAGAAATCACCCTGGCCGAGAAAGAAATGCCCGGCCTAATGGCCCTGCGCGCCGAATACAAAGGCAAGCAGCCGCTCAAGGGTGCCCGTATTGCCGGGTCGTTGCACATGACCATCCAAACAGCAGTGCTCATTGAAACCCTCAAAGACTTGGGCGCCGACGTCCGCTGGGCATCGTGCAACATCTTTAGTACCCAAGACCAAGCCGCCGCGGCTATCGCTGCTGCTGGCACTCCGGTGTTCGCCTGGAAGGGTGAAACCGAAGACGAGTACTGGGACTGTGTCGAGCAAACTCTCAAGTTTGCGGATGGTAAAGGCCCTAACATGCTCCTCGACGACGGCGGCGACCTCACCGCCTGGGTGCATGACAAGCACCCCGAAATGCTCGCCGACATCAAGGGCGTATCCGAAGAAACCACCACCGGTGTGCACCACCTCTACCAAATGTTAGAGGCCGGCAAGCTCAAACTGCCTGCCATTAACGTCAACGACTCGGTCACCAAGAGCAAGTTCGACAACAAATACGGCTGTCGCGAGTCTTTGGTGGACGGCATCAAGCGTGCCACCGACGTTATGCTGGCTGGCAAGGTCGCCGTCGTTGCTGGTTACGGTGACGTTGGCAAGGGCTGCGCCCAGTCGCTCGACACCTACGGCTGCCGCGTGCTCGTCACCGAAATCGACCCTATCTGTGCCCTGCAAGCCATGATGGAAGGCTACGAAGTAGTGACTATGGAAGACGCTGTCAAAGAAGGCGATATCTTTGTGACTACCACAGGTTGCCGCGACATCATTACTATCGACCACATGAAGACCATGAAAGATACAGCCATTGTATGTAACATTGGCCACTTCGATGTCGAAATCCAAGTAGAAGCCCTCAATAACTTCCCTGGCATCAAAAAAGACGAGGTTAAGCCACAAGTTGACCTCTACACCTTCCCCGACGGCCACCGCGTTATCTTGCTGGCCGAAGGCCGCTTGGTGAATTTGGGTTGTGCCACTGGCCACCCATCGTTCGTGATGAGCAACTCCTTCTCAAACCAAGTGCTCGCCCAGATCGAACTATGGACCAAACAGTACGAAGTTGGCGTTTACTTCTTGCCCAAAGAACTCGATGAGAAGGTTGCCCGTTTGCACGTTGAGGCACTGGGCGGCAAGCTCAGCAAACTCACTGGCGAGCAAGCAGAGTACCTAGGCATCAGCCAAAACGGCCCGTTCAAGCCCGAGCACTACCGCTACTAGACTGCCCAAAATAGCGTGCACATCGATGGACTGGCGGCTGGTGAACTACAACTGGATGCGGTTTGGCACCGGCTCTTCGGCAGCCACCGCGGTTTCGCTGCCGCCCGCGCCACTGCCACCCGTGCCAAAGACTTCCTCGAACGAGCTAACGAGCACTTCGCGTGGGCGAGCACCGTCGGCAGGGCCAATGATCCCCTGCTCTTCCATTTCTTCGATCAGACGTGCGGCACGGCCGTAACCAATACGCAAACGGCGCTGCAACAGGCTGGTACTGGCCTTGCGGCCTTCAATGACCACCCGAACGGCATCCTGCCACATATCGTCGCCGCCTTCACCGCTACCCATATCCATGACTACGCTACCCTTGCCCGAAAGCTGTACTTTTTGGCTAATGATCGCGTCATCGTACTGCGGCGGTCGCTGCATACGGATAAAGTCGGTAACCTTGGCAGTCTCTTCGTCGCTAATAAAGGCGCCCTGCACGCGTTTTGGCTTAGGCATGTCGCTAGTCAGGAGCAGCATGTCACCCATACCCAGGAGCTTCTCGGCACCCTGCTGGTCGATAATCGTGCGCGAGTCAACCTGGCTGGCCACCGTAAAGGCAATACGCGCCGGCACGTTCGCCTTAATAAGGCCGGTAATAACGTCGACCGACGGGCGCTGCGTGGCAAGCACCAAGTGAATACCGGCAGCACGGGCCTTCTGCGCCAAGCGGACGATGAGCGCTTCAACGTCACGGGCGGCCATCATCATAAGGTCGGCAAGCTCATCGATTACGATTACGATGTACGGCATGCCTTCTTCTTGTTTGAGGTTGTTGTATTCGCCGATGTTACGCTTGCCTACCTCGGCCATAGTGCGCAGGCGGCGCTCCATTTCGTCGACCGCCCACTTAAGGGCGCTAATGCACTTCTCGGGCTCGTTAATAACTGGTGTTAGCAGGTGTGGGATGTCATTATACGGTGTCAATTCGACCTGCTTAGGGTCAACCAAAATAAGCTTAAGGTCGCTCGGGCTACTACGGTACAGCAGACTCGTCAAGATGTCATTAATCATAACTGACTTACCTGAGCCGGTTTGGCCGGCGACTAATAAGTGCGGCATCTTGGCCAAATCAGCAACTACTGGCTTGCCAGTAATGTCCTTGCCCAAGGCAAAGCCGAGTGGCCCCTTTAGGTCGGTCCAATCACGCGACTGAAAGATTGAGCTAAGCCGTACCATGGCCGACTTAACGTTTGGCACTTCGATACCCACAGCCCGCTTACCGGGAATTGGCGCTTCCATACGGATAGAGTGCGCGGCCAGGTCGAGTGCCAGGTTGTTTTCGAGTGCGGTGATCTTGGTGAGCTTAACGCCTGTTGGCGGCTTAAGCGTGTACTGGGTTACGCGCGGGCCAACGTTGGCACCTTCCATCTCGACATCGATGTTAAAGTTGGCGAAGGTGTCGCGGATGGTCTGGGCGTTAGCATTCACGTCGCCAGCGTCGGCTTTGTCTTGCTTTTGGTCAAGCAGCGATACGCTCGGGAACTGCCAGTTAGGGTCGCTAGCCATGGTAAGGGCTTCTTGGTCGACTACGACCTCAGGAGCAATCTTTTCGGCACTGTTTTTGAGGCCGGCAAAACGGGCCGGCTTGAACTCTTTGCCATGCTCAACAGGCACGCCTTCGTTCAATTTAAAGGAGTGCGCTTCGGCCTTAGCTTTAAGGTCGCCAAGATCGGTGTCGCCCGACTGCGGACGCGTAAAGAGTTTGCCAAGGTTCTTAAGCACCAGCGGCGAAATACCAAAGGCAAAGAATATCGACAACATCATAAAGACGATGAACAGGATGGAGGCCGGAAACTTATCGAGCGCGCTGAGCACCATGCCGCCCAGCAGGTTGCCCACCGCCCCGCCGTGGCCGTTGGTAAAGGTACCATCGGCGTGTTTTTCGGCGGCAAGCGTAAACAGCCAGCCCGAAGCAAACAGTACCGTAAAAAGTAAGCTGGCAAGCCGCAGCAGCGGCATGCGGTGGTTCAGGGCACTAAACTTGTAGACACCCCAATACACAAGCACCACTGGCAGCAGCCAGGCAGCCCAACCGAATGCCGAATAGCCGCCGTTAAACAGCGCCTTGGGCAACGGACCGCCCGTGCCAAAACCGCCCAGCAGCAAAAACAAAGCAACAACAAACAGTAATACCGCCCCTGTTAAAAGCCAAAATGGCGAAATCTCGCGCGGCTCGGGCGTTGGTGCTTTTTTTCGTGTCTGTTTTCGCTTTGCCATAACTGTTTTAGTGTAACATGTTTTTCAAGAGGTTTACATCTGTTAGATTTTGCATCTGCCAGAAGGCCAGTTGATAAGAGTTATTATAGCAATTTTTACAACTGTTGTCAATTATGCTTACGTTTATCTGCCTCACGAGCCAACTTTTGCAAAACTAATCCGTGCGGGCATCTTGGCCCAAAAGCCGGGCACGCATCTCGCGGAAGCGGCGCTCTTGCTCGGCAGCAATCTCTTCACCAGTCTTGGTGCGGCCGCCAGCAGCCGTCTTGACGTCCGGCTTGCCGCCACCGCCAATCACATTCACCACTGGGATAACAATCGGGCTGCGCTGTGTTTGGTCAAACAAGAAGTGTGTCACGTGGTCCTTCAGCTCAGCCTTGAAGCGGTCAAGATCGACACGCTTTAAGCGCTGCTGGACAGCACGGCGCAGCTCTTGGCGCAGGTTGTTCATGAGGTCTTCGTTGTCACGCATGTAGATAAAGCCGCGGCTAATGATGTCTGGGCTGGTCAGCAGGTTGCCGGTCTTTTTATCGACGGTCAGCACCACGGCTACCAAGCCTTCTTCGGCCAGCAATACACGGTCTTTGACCACCACGTTGCTTACAATGGCGCCTGTTTGGTCGACCAGTACGGTGCCGTGAGGGACTTCGCCAGCCAGCTCAATCTTGTCGGCAGTTAGCGCAATTACTTGGCCGTTCAGTGCGTTCACGCAGTTGGCACGGGGGATGCCCTGCTCTACCGCAACGTCAATGTGACGCTGCTTCACGCGGTAAGCACCGTAAATCGGAATGAAGAATTTGGGCTTAACCATTTGGATCATTTCGGCATATTCGTCGCGCGAGGCGTGGCCGGATACGTGCAGAGGGCCTACGCTATCAAGATCGTGGTTGCGGTGTTCAAAGACGTGTACGCCCTTCTCTACCAAACCGTCGACCATCTGACCGATCAAGGCGTCGTTGCCTGATTCGGGGATTGGTGTCGAGCTTAAGATGATTGTATCCTGCTCCTTCAGCTTGATGTGCTTGTGGTCGCCGCTCGCCATACGCTG
>DATCYV010000022.1:0-2247 GCA_036526215.1 Saccharimonadales bacterium (SeqCode) | reverse complement strand
GTATTTTTCTTTACTCAAAGAACGTAGAATAGAAGGTATGAGAAAGGCTCTTATTTTTGGCGCGTTATGCTTCCTTGGTGTGCTAGTTCTGTTTAGTACGACCGACCCAAACAAGGTGCCCTCGTTTGTATTGCCAGTGCCGTTCGTCTTGCTGTTCATTTCGCTATTAGTGGCTGCAATGTGGTTATTGCAAAAGCACGGCATGGGGATGAGTCGCAGTGTTCGCGTAGGGACCCTGTGTGCGAGCATTCCCATTGTCATATTGGTGTTGCAATCAATCGGTCAACTTACTGTGAAGGACGTACTCACTATCGTGGTGCTATTTGCAGTGTCCTACTTCTACATTGCCCGTAGCGCAGTGTCTTCTTAAAAACTGTTGTAAGACAATGGTGCTCCAGGGGGGATCCTGGTATAATAGAATGCAAAGTTATGAGCCCGCATTCTGATCAAACACCAGGTTTACGTTTGCCTCAGCCTTCCTTTGATGTAGGACGGGCGCCGATGGGTAGTGCTCAGCCTTTTGCCAACGCCATGCCGCCGTTATCTACTGCTGCGCAGCAGCCTGCGCCGCAACCGGTTGCAATGGGCGCAGCGCAACCGGCTCCTATGGGCCAACCGTTACCACTCGCCCCGGCAAGCGTCGCACCTGTGCAAGAA
This sequence comes from Saccharimonadales bacterium (SeqCode), assembly GCA_036526215.1. Classification (GTDB taxonomy): domain Bacteria; phylum Patescibacteriota; class Saccharimonadia; order Saccharimonadales; family UBA4665; genus JARIHD01. Next base: position 1,590 of record DATCYV010000022.1, on the reverse strand, counting down.
TCGGTGCAAAATGAGAATGAAACAGCTGTTGACCAGGAATGGATCGGCAAGGCCCGTGAAGTAATTGAGCGTACGCACACTGATCCGTATACAGAGAGTAATATCTTAAGTAGGTTAAAGGCCGAATATATAAAAGCGCGCTATAACAAAGAAATTAAGGTCGTTGAAGAATAACTCATGATGGTCTTAATTTTTATACTGGCAATTCTCTTGGTTACCGTCGCCCTTGCTGCGCCGATTATTTTTTTGCAAACTCGGCGTCGTGTTCGTGAGCAGAAAAACTTTGAACGTGGGCTTAAAATGGTGCCGCTGCTTATTCATCTGCCGCCTCCAAGTGAAGATATCGAGGGCGGTGGTCGTGACGCTCGCGACATTACTGACGAAAATATTTCAAAAGCACAGGTTATTTACAGTATTATCGCCAGCACCCTGCAGAAGGGTTTTAAGGCGCGTTTTTATGGCCAGCGTCACTTTGCTTTTGAAATCGTGGCCGCCAAGGGATTTGTGTATTTTTATACCGCCGTACCGGTTACCCTCGTAGAGGTAGTGAAGCAGGCGATTGTGAGCGCCTACCCAACTGCTCGACTCGAGGAGGTCGCCGAACACAACATCTTTAATAAAGTAGGTAAATTGAGCGGCACGGTTGGTGGTGACCTTAACCTGAAGGAGTCATACGCATACCCCATTGCGACATTCCAAGAGATTAAACGTGATGCTATGCAGGCGCTCCTTAATGCCTTGTCGACCCTTGATAAGGAAGATGGTGCAGGCATCCAAATTCTTATGCGGCCAGCCGATCCGGTTTGGCGCAAGAATGCGCTTGGTGTTGCCGGCAAAAAGCGTAAAGGGGAGGGTGGTAGCAAAAAAAGTGGCGAACAATTGTTCAACCTTGGCAAGGATTTGGCAACAGCATTTGTTAAGCCGCCCGAGGCTAAAGACGCCAAGAAGGATGCAAAAAATGACATCTCCGGGATTGACCAGGCTATCGTTGACTCCATCGAAGCTAAGACGCAGCACCCGGGCTATGAAGTGCTCATACGTGTTGTAGCTTCGTCTAATATCACGCAGCGATCACAAGCCATTTTAAACAACATTATTGCAGCCTTCTCTTTATTTGACGCGCCAGGCAAGAACGGATTCAAATTTTCGCCAGCAAAAGACGTTGACGAACTTGCAACATCATACATCCTTCGTCTCTTCCCGCAAGGTGCTAATAAGAACATTTTGAACACGGTCGAGCTTGCTACTATATTCCATTTTCCTGAACAAAAGAGTATACCTACTTCGCAGCTTGAGCGTCAGGGTTCGAAGCAAGTTGATGCGCCGCGTAATATGCCAGAAGACGGTTTGTTGCTTGGCTACAATGTATTCCGTGGCGTAAAGAAACCGATTCGTTTGTCGCCCGGTGATCGTGCTCGGCATATGTATGTCGTTGGTCAGACTGGTACCGGTAAGTCAACCTATCTTGAAAACTTAGCTTTGCAGGATATGCAGAGCGGGCGTGGCTTTGCTTTTGTTGATCCGCATGGTGACACTGCCGAAAAGCTCTTGTCGATGGTGCCAAAAGAGCGCACAGAAGACATCATTTAC
>DATCYV010000021.1:0-4297 GCA_036526215.1 Saccharimonadales bacterium (SeqCode) | reverse complement strand
GTGTTAAAAGGCAAGTCGTGGCGTTTGGTCTCCCATGTGTCGGCAAACTGCATAATTGCGTCTAAGCTGTCTACTACAGCAGCTTGTGGATTGGCGGGCAAACCCAGAGCCCGGATCGCCTCATACGCAAATTGGTTGGTTGGCACGTCAGCTGGGTCATCGCGCATAATGTCGTAGCCCCTAAAACGCAACGGCCGTTCGGCGGCCAACTTGGGATCGAGCTGGCGTATGGTACCAGCGGCCAGGTTACGAGGGTTGGCAAACAGCGGCAAGCCCTGCTTTTCGCGCTCGGCATTTAGCTTGGCAAAATCAGTTTTATACATGATGATCTCACCGCGGATCTCGGTACGGCCCATTAAAAACTTCGCGTATTTTTTATCGCGGCGCAGTGCAAACGGCACACTGTCTATGGTAGCCGCGTTGGTGGTTACATCTTCGCCAACAAAGCCGTCGCCGCGGGTTACCGCCTGCGTAAACACCCCGTCTTGATAGATGAGCGCGCAGGCCAAGCCATCCATTTTGATGTCAACAAAGTACTCGAGCACGCGGCCTGGAGCCAGCTTTTCGATCCGCTCAATCCAGGCGCTTACTTCGTCGCGGCTAAACACGTCATTTAGGCTGAGCATTCGCGCGCTGTGACGCACCTGGGTAAAGCCCGGCAGCACTTCGCCAGCAACACGCTGCGTGGGACTATCTGGCGTAATAAGCTCGGGGTACAGGCCTTCAAGTTCAGACAGTTCATGCTTGAGGCTATCGGCGGCAGCCTCGCTCATAATGGACTCATCGAGCACATGGTAGTGATACCGATAGGTGCCAATAAGCTCCCGCAGTTTCGCTATCCGTTCTGCGGCCTGTTTTTTGCTGGGTACACTCACAAGAGCTCCCTATACAGCCGGTACATATAACTGTGGATGACCGGCAGGCCGATAACCGTCGTAAACAAAAACGTCACGTTTGCTACCACGGGCGCAAAGAAAATGAGCGGCACAATGACGAGCGCTGCAACAATGAGCAAAAACACTGGCAAAAAGAGCACCTTACGGATCACCGTCCAACGCCGATAGCGCACCAATTCCTGCGCCGAATGGATAGCCACCATTGGCGTCACGTTTGGCAGACACACAATGTAAATAGCGAACAGCGTAGCCGCCAGCATAAACATCGACAAAAGTGCCAGCAAGGCAAACAAAACAACCCACAGCGCCATCTCGGGCCCGGATGCCGCAATACCCTGGGTAACCATGTTATACATATACCCGCCCAAGATAACCGGAAACAGCTGCACTAGCGCCAAGCCCACAACCAAAATAAATGGCACCAGTGGGTACATACCCCAATAAAAGCCGTCCCTTACACGTACTTTTTTGCCCGCGTACACCTCACGGAGCACCCAAATGAGCACAAGCGAAGTAATCACCGTGAGCATTAATTGATACGCGCCAGCCGTTGTGCTGTTTACATTACCCGACGAGCTCGCCATATACACAAACAGCGCCGCGCTAGAAAGAATGCTACTAAACGGACCACTGTTCATGCTCTCGAGGTTGGCTTTGGTTTGGTCGAGCGAGTTGCCGCCGTTTGTGCCGTTAAAGCTCTGCACCAGCAAAAGGTTCAAAACGCAGTAAATCAGAATAACTCCGCCAAATACCTTCCAATTCTTAACGAGCACGCCCAATGCACCACGCATTAGTTTAAACACGCCTGGAATGGTAGATTCGCCTGTTTTAATAGTCTTTTGCAGACGGAACGACCGGTACTTGCCTGCTTTAAGCTGACGAGGTTCTTTAACCGCTTTTTTTGCGCTACTGGGTGGAGTTTTTGACATATTTGTTCCTTTTAGAGATGGGTGCCCATCTTTCGCAGCCGGGCAATCCGGTCTTCGATTGGCGGATGGGTACTAAACAAACGAGCCACCGAGCCACCCTTGAGCGGGCTGGCAAAAAAGAGGTGGGCCGTGGCGGTGTTTTGGCGCTTCATTGCTGAGCCGTGGTCACGGATCTTTTCGAGTGCGCTCGCCAACCCCTCTGGATAGCGGGTAGTAAGCGCGCCGGTACTATCTGCCAGGTACTCGCGCCTGCGTGATACGGCAAGCTGCACGAGCATTGCCACAAACGGCGCCAAAAGAGCCGCAATAATACCAATAACGAAAACGATGGGGCTCGTTTCGCGGTCATCATCCCGAAACCAAATCATGCGCAGCAGCATGTCGGCAATAAAGCCAATGGCACTTACCAAACCAAACACTATCATCATAACGCGTATATCGTAGTTCTTGACATGTCCCAGTTCGTGGGCAATCACGCCCTCAAGTTCGGTATCGGTCATCATGGCAAGCAAGCCAGTCGTAGCCGCCACTACTGCATGGTTAGGATCACGGCCAGTTGCAAAAGCATTGGGCGCCGGGTCGTCCATGACATAAACCCTAGGCATCGGCATGCCAGTCGAAATACACAAGTTTTCGACGGTGCGGTAGAGGCGAGGCTCTTCTTTTTTGGTGACTTCGCGGGCACCATTCACCGCCAGTGCAATCTTGGCCGCCGCAAAATACTCCATAAGCGCATACGCCCCACTGAAGATCAGGGCAAAATACAAGAAATACGGCTGGCCATATATCTTGCTAAACAACCAGCCAAGCAGGCCGATCACCACGACAAACCCGGCCATAATCAGCCAGGTTTTTCGCTTGTTGGCGGCAATCTCCGAATACATGGTCTAGAAACACACTCCTCTTTGAACCAATTTAGAACGATACATCAACGGGCTTTTCGACCGAGGCAGCGTCTTCAACCTCGAAGAATTCGCGCTTCTTAAAGCCAAACATACCGGCGATAATATTGCTTGGGAATGTATCAATCTTGATGTTCAGGTCGCGGGCAGCACCGTTGTAAAAGCGGCGTGAAGCCATAACTTTATCTTCGGTGTCGGTTAACTCAGCCTGCAACTGCTGAAAGTTTTCGCTCGCGCGCAGCTGCGGGTAGCTCTCGGCAACAGCGAAGAGGCTCTTGAGGGCCTTTTCGAAGTCACCTTCGGCCTTGGCGGTTTCTTGAACGCCTTGTGCACTCATAGCCTTGGTGCGGGCTTCGGTGACCTTTTCGAACACCTCTTTTTCGTGCTTGGCGTAACCCTTAACGGTATTTACTAGGTTGGGGATCAAGTCGTAACGGCGCTTGAGTTGCACTGTAATATCGCTCCAAGCCTCCTCAACACGCACGCGGGTGCGCACCAGGCCGTTGTACATGGCAACAACAATCAAAATAAGCAAGACAACTATGCCAATCGTGATATATACAGCTAACATAACGTATAAGGCTCCTTTGGTTACTCTACTAGTATAACTCAAATATCTATGCTTCAACAGTACCCCCGCAACAGGTTATAATAAACAGTGCTATGCGTAGATATCGGCGGCATAAACGACATTTAGGAGCAAAGTTTTTGAGCTTCCTGCTCGTTGTTGCCATGGGAGCAGCGCTGTTTAACTATGTCCGGCCACTGCCCAAGGCCGAGGCGTCTGTCACGGCGCTCAGCAGCCAAATCGGCAGCATCCAACTGACCTGGCCAGCAAGCGGTTCGGCGGCGCTGGGTGCCCAAGGCTTTGGCCTACTCGCAACGCACGGCTCGCAGCAGCCTCGGCCAACGGCCAGCATGGCCAAGATTATAACCGCGCTTATCGTCCTAGAAAAACATCCGCTTAGTCCCGGCCAGCAAGGTCCGGTAATCACCCTTACCGCCAGTGACTTGGCGCTCTTTAACAAATACTACGGCGAGGGCGGCTCGTACGTAAAAGTTGCCGTTGGTGAGCAAATTACCGAATACCAAATGCTTCAGGCTATGCTCCTGCCCTCGGCCAACAACATTGCAGACTCGATCGCAGTGTGGAGCTTTGGCTCGCTTGGCGACTACGCCACCTATGCAAATACTACCTGGCTCAAGCGCCAAGGACTCAACAATACCCACGTGGGCGGCGACGCCAGCGGCTTTTTGCCGGATACTACCAGCACCACAGCAGATTTTATTCACCTGGGCGAACTGGCACTTAACAACCCGATCATTGCCGAGATTGTGCAGCAAAAATCTGCCACCATACCAGTGCACGGTGTTATTTACAGTACCAACGCGCGGCTCGGCTTTAATAATATTATTGGTATTAAAACTGGGCTGACAGATCAAGCGGGTGGCTGCTTCTTGTTTGCCAGCCGTTATACGGTACCCGGCAGCAGCAAGCCAATTGTTATCATCGGTGTGATCATGGGCACCCAAACACTGCTTGAGGCACTCAACGCCAGCGAGCCGCTGC
>DATCYV010000020.1:0-3766 GCA_036526215.1 Saccharimonadales bacterium (SeqCode) | reverse complement strand
TGCTCTCGTTCATCTACATAATTATAACATGATTCCGCTATCCTGTCTATTCGCCTGTTATTGCAGTGCCCACTGGTTGTTGCCGAGCGCTTGTACCTTCCCCGTAATCTCGAGCATGGTGAGGCTTTGGTTAAAGATGCTTACCTCGAGCTGGCTTTTGGCGAGGAGATCACTACCATCGGCTGTACCAGCAAAGATAAGATCGAGAATCATTTGCTCTTCAGGGGTCGACCCCTGTGGTGCCCTGCTCTGTTTGGTTTGGCTGAGCCCTAAAGCTCGCAAGAGGTCAGCAATGCACGTTACGGGGGTGGCACCGGCTTTAATGAGATTGTTGGCGCCTACGGAGGTCGGACTGGTGATGTTCCCTGGCACGGCCAATACTTCCTTCCCTTGCTCGAGGGCGAACTGGGCGGTGTGCAATGTACCGCTCTTTTCGCCCGCCTCAGTAATAAGCACGGCGTCGCTGAGGCCCGAGGCCAGACGGTTGCGCTCGACAAAGTTATATTTATATGGCGGTGTACCGGGTGGGTATTCGCTGACCAGTGCTCCGCCCTGCTGTATAATTTGCTTGGCTAAATTAGCGTGGCTGGCCGGGTATATTTTGTCGAGTCCGGCTGGCATAACAGCGATAGTAGGGCCACCGGCTTCAAGCGCCGCCCGGTGGGCGATGCTGTCGACGCCGAGCGCCAGCCCGCTAATTATCACTGCCCCTGCCCTGGCCGCTTGGGTGACGAGCTGCGTGGTCACGGCCTTGCCGTACGCCGAAACGCGGCGGCTACCCACGACCGTAAGGCACGGTTTATCGAGCAAGTGTTCAAGCGCAACGCCTACAGTGAATAATTGCCGCGGTGGATCGGGAATGTACTGGAGTTTATCTGGAACAAACGACATGCCTGACATGAATAGCCCAGTCTGAGTATAGCTGCGCAAAAAGTCAATACTACCCAGTGTTACAGAGGTAGAAAGCATAAGCACTCCTACAAAAGATAGTTGCATTAATACCAAAAGAGTGAAAAGGTATTGACACAAAGAAACATATTTGCTAGAATTGCAACTTGTAAACGTCGATAGGCGATTTACGCACCTTATATATCCCCCATTCTAACAAATTGTTAGATTGTTTTAGAGCGTGCTGCAGGAAAGTTGTTACCCTCCACTTATCTTATAGCGCTTGTTCCCTTAAAAGGAACAGATACGCGCTCTAAAACATACTTACCCCTTTAAGCGCCCGTTTATGGCTCTTCGGAGCTGTAATAGGGCCCTTGGTGGCCCAAAAAGAGCGAGTCCGCAAAAGATGGTCTCTTGTAGACCGGCGCATCACTTTATGGAGTTTTAGTGCATGACGCTTCGCTGGGTGGGCTTAAAGGGTTGTTGGAACCTTCGGGGACCACATGCGGAGATATCTTCGGATATCTCCAAAAATCGGCTTACGAGCGGTGCCCACCCCCTCTCGTAGGCCGTTTTTTGTTTTTGCATGTTTTAGTTGAGGTAAATCCTACGGCCGGAAGGCCGCAGAGGTTTCACTTAAAAGTTAGCGTCTTGCTTACCTTACACGATAAAGCTGCGGGTCTCGGCGATTAGCTTGCCTCCGTAGGCGTATTCGCTTAAGACGGCACTGGCTTCACGGGTAAGGTTTTTGAGCTGGCCTTCTTGCTCTTGGCTGAATTTAGCAAGTACGAAATCGGCACTGTCTTGCTTGTCGTGCAGTTTGGGGCCGATGCCAATGCGGACGCGGCCGTACTGCTCGCCAATGTGCTGCGTGACTGATTTAATGCCATTGTGGCCAGCACTGCCGCCGCCTGTGCGGGTGCGGATTTGGCCAAACGGGATGTCGAGTTCGTCGTGCACAACCACGATGCTATCTGGATGTATCTTATAAAAGCTCGCCACCGCCTGCACGGCCTCGCCGCTAAGGTTCATAAAGGTGGTGGGTTTTATAACGTACACCTTGGTTTCGCCGAGTTGGTGGCTGGTGAGCTGGCATTTGAGGTCTTTCTTTTCGATCCAGGCTGGAAAGTCGTGTTCGCGTACAAAACGGTCGACGGCCATAAAGCCGACATTGTGACGGGTCTGTTCGTACTCAGGACCGATGTTACCAAGCCCTACAATGAGCATGGCCTTGTTTTGGCCGAGGGTATAAAATTGGATGTTGTCGCCCGCTTGGGGGCGCCGTTGGAATAATGCCATGGCCTTAGTATAACTCCAACCCGGCTTAACTCATCAGTAATAACACCTTGGGTGCCCGGATGCAGGGATTTTATTGTCTATTTATTGGGGTTTGGTGAGCCCTTGGCCTTGCGGTCGAGCTTGCGCTGCAGTTTTTCTTGCTGGATTTCCATGCTGACGCGAGGCTTGTTCTTGCGCGGTTCTTTGGTGGGGCTGTTGCCGTGCTTGTGGGCTTCGTGTTTTTCGATGAACCATAACTGCACAGGCGTGCCCTCGTAGTGCCAGCGTTCGCGCAGGCCGCGCTCCAGGTAGCGGCGGTAGCTCCAGTGCAAAAAGCTGGTTTGCGAACCGAAGATCTTGAAGGCTGGGATCGGGTTGTCGGTCTCTTGGGTCATGTAGTTGAGCTTGGGGTTGCGGCCCTTAAGCCCGGCAGGCGGGTGCTGGTCGACCATCTGGCGGAGCCAACGGTTGAGTTCGGCGGTCGAGATGCGCTTTTCGCGGCGCATAACGATATCGAGCACCAAGTCAAAAATTTTGGTGACGTTTTGACCGGTTACGGCGCTGGTAAAGATGAGCGGTGCCCAAGGGACAAAATCGTAGGTAGCGGCAATCTGCGGTGCCAGGGCATCGCGGGTGAAGGCATCGCGGCCTTCTACGGCGTCCCACTTGCTAACAACCAAGATGAGCCCCTTGCCCGATTCTTTGATCATGCCGGCGATTTTTTGGTCGAGCGCGACGTTGAGCTCGCTGGCGTCCATGAGAAGCAAGCAGACGTCGGCTTGCTCGATAGCGCTTAAAGAGCGGATAACGCTAAAGTGCTCAATCCCCTGCCCGATCTTGCCGGGGCGGCGGATACCGGCGGTGTCCATGATTTCAATTTCGCGGCCTTGGTATTTGACGGTGGTGCGGTTAATGTCGCGGGTAGTGCCGGCGACGTCGGCTACAATGGCCTGCTGCTTTTTGGCTAAGGTGTTAAACAGATAGGATTTGCCGACGTTTGGGCGGCCGAGGAGTGCGACGCGCACGCGGTTGTCGTCTTCGGTGAGTGTGGCTTTGGGGATATTCTCGACAAGTAGGTCGAGTACTTCGCCAATGCCGCGGTGCTGGGTGGTGCTGGTGTGAATGATCGGTTTAATACCCAGGCGCATAAAGGCATCGAGATCGGCACCCTTGGCTTTGTCGACCTTGTTGACGATCAGAAACACTGGTTTGCGGCTTTTGAGGGCTAGTTTGGCGACGCGGCGGTCTTCTTCGGTGATGGGAATGTTGGCTTCAGTCACGACCCAGATGATATCGGCGCTGTCGACGGCTTGCTCGATCTGTTCTTGGATGGTGAATTCAAACTCGTCTTCGGCGTCCTTCATACCGGCGGTATCGACCAGCCAAAAATCCTGGCCGCGCCAGCTGGCTTTGGCGGTCAGGCTGTCGCGGGTGGTGCCGGCTTCTTTGGCGACAATTGCCTCGCGGCGCTCGAGGATGGCGTTAAACAGGCTGGACTTGCCAACGTTTGCCCGGCCCACGATGGCCACAATCGGTAATTTTGCAGAACTCATTACCTACATTGTAACAGATATGCGGCTGTTGACAAAATAATAACAAA
>DATCYV010000019.1:0-5518 GCA_036526215.1 Saccharimonadales bacterium (SeqCode) | reverse complement strand
GGCAAAATAGTGTCTTTATAGAATGGCACGACCCGTTCGTAGACCATTTTGAGTGTTTCGCCGCCTGGCACGGGCACATCCCAGCCACGCCGGATTTGCTCAAACGCTTCTTCGCCAATCTGTTTTTCAACTTCCCATTTGTTCTTGCCGGTGTAGTCGCCGTAATCTCGCTCGTCAAGCGCTTTGGCGGTAATGGTTTCGACGTTAAACTGCTGGGCGGCATCGAGCATAACCTCGAGGGTTTCGCGGGTGCGGATTTGCTCGGAGCAATATGCTACGTTAACTGGGATATCAAGCTTTTTAAGCGCCTGGCCAAACATTGCAGCTTCTTTAAAACCTTTTTCGCTGAGGTTGATGTTGGTAGTGCCGGTCCACTTGCCTTCGGCGTTCCATTCGGATTCGGCATGACGCACTACGAGCAGCTTACCGATTGACGGCTGCGGCGGTTTGACCTGGTTTGGTGTATTGCCATACCAGTAATCAATAATGTTTTGGGCGGTGACTTGGTTGATGCGCCCAATGGCTTCTTCAGTGTTAAAGGCGTTGTGCGGGCTAATTATGACGTTGGGCATTTTTTGCAGTGCCGAGATCTCAACACTATGCCGCAAGGTGTCTTCGGGCAGGGTTTCGCTGCGCAGGAGCGCGGTTTCTTCGTGGTAGCTAAGGAGCGTTTCACCCTCAACCACATCAATAGCCGCCCCGCCAAGGTGGCCGTTATCGAGCTGCTCAATCAGCGCCGCCGTGTCGACCAGTTCGCCGCGGGCAGTGTTAATAAGGATAGCGCCTGGCTTCATTTGAGCAAGACGGTGACGATTCATAATATGATGCGTTTCGGGCATGTACGGCGTGTGCAGCGAAACGACATCGGCCTGGGCAAGCACATCATCGAGTGAGGCGTAGGTAAACCGGTACTCGTCTTGCAGCCCCGGCTTGGGGAAAGCATCATATGCAACAGCCCGCATCCCAAAACCCTGGGCAATGCGCAGCGCTTTTTGGCCAATGTGACCGGTACCAATCACGCCAAAGGTCATCCCCTGCAAGTCGTGGCCACGCAGTGTTTCAGGGTCAAACTGTGCGCCTTCGGTGGCCAGTACGGCAGGCAGCTTACGAGTAAGCGCTAGCAGCAGGGTAAAGGCATATTCGGCCACCGTTGCCTCGCCATAGGTCGGTACGTTGAGCACGGCAATGCCGCGCTCCTGAGCGGCAGCCAGGTCAATATTGTTAAAGCCGGTCGAACGGCAAGCAATAACTCGCAGCCGAGGTAAGGCATCGATAATGTCGCGCGTTACGGTGCTGCTCACAAAGACCGATATAACCTCGGTATCCGGGTGCAGATTATCCAGTGAGATTTTGTCGGCCACATATTCCCAATGGTGATCGGTACCCTTAAGGCCATCGGTTAGCTGGCGCTTGTCCAGCTCGGTTGCATCATAAATATATATCAGTGCCATCTTAATTTATATTATACATAAGCGGTAATGTGTGACAAAGATCGAAAAACTGACGCCGCACGCACCGGCGCTAGAACAGTCTACAGATACCGAGCGTTCACGTGGTTTTGGTTGATGCCGTTGACCAAGTTCGTAAAGCCTTGTGCACGGAGAATATTGATGGCTCCTTTGACGTGGCCGGCAGCGTATTCGTAATCCTCGCGCACGTCAATTATTAGTCTATCCATCGTTGTTTCTCCTTATCGTGATCTATTTTAATGTAAATCATTTACAATAACAAGCTTTGGTACTACAATCGTGATTGGAGAATAACCATGACACAGCGATCAGTCGTAGACCAACACAAACAAGAGCGTATGACCAAATATGTTGCGGCCGTTAAGGCGCACCTGGAACACTTAGGGCATGTTGCGGGACGCTGACATCAACGAAAAACTGCGTCCGATCATCGAAGAATCAATCGGTGACGGCTGCTCAATATCTGGCCGCTTGGTCGTGTCTGGCTACTGCAAACATTGCAAATCAGACGAAATATAGGTAAACAAGGAGGCTAGTGGGCCGGCAGCTCAAACCAAAAGGTGCTGCCCTTGCCTTCTTTTGAGGTAAACCCAATAGTGCCACCTTGCCGCTCAATGTAGTGTTTGGCTATCGTCAGTCCAACGCCCGAGGCATTTGGTTCGGCGCGAAAGGCATTTGATCCGCGGTAAAAGCTCGTAAATATGTGACGTTGTTCGGCCTTGGGGATGCCAATGCCCGTGTCGCGGACCTCAAAACGCACATGCCGGTCAGCCTGAACGAGTGACACCTCAATCTTACCTTTCTTAGGAGTAAACACAATCGCGTTCCCCAAAAGTTTTTCGTACACTGTGCGGATCTTGGTCGCGTCAACCTTGAGCAGTGGCAGTGGCTCCTTGGGCTCGTGGTACTCCAGTGTAATACCCTTCTCTTCGCACCGTTGTCGCACACCAATCATGACAGAGCCGAGCAGGCTATCTATGGCAATATCTGACTTGTCAAAGGTAATCTTACCTTCTTCGATGTCGAGCGCGCTAAACAGGTCGTTGGCTCGGTCGATGAGTTCCACATCTGCTTGGTATGTAAGTGCCAGGAACTGCCGCTGTGCCTCAGTTAATTTGCCCAGGCTGCCATCGAGCAGCGACTGCAAATTCCACCGGATCGACCCGAGCGGCGTTCGCAGCTGGTGCGAGATCACTTCAATAAACTTCTGGCGTACTTCGCTTAATTCTTTGATGTGCTGCTCACTTTTGCGCAAGGCGAGCTCAGCGCGCTTACGGTCAGAAATATCCAGCGCTACACTGAGCATGTATTTTTTATCGCCAACATTTACATAGTCGAGCGAGTCAATTACTGGCCGTACTTCGCCGGATTTGACACGCAGCAATACGTCAGCGTTGTGCACGCTACCCGACTTTTTGAGCTGGGTGAGGAGTTTATCGCGCTGCGAAGGCACCGCCCACATCTTAAATTCGGCCGTCGTATGCCCTACCATTTCATTTCGTTCATATCCAAAGAACTGGCAAAAGGCGTTATTGATCTCGACTATCTTCCCCGTTTCAGGCTCGGTAATCGCCATAAGGTTTGGCGAGTTAATAAACGCCGTCGAAAACTCTTCTTCACTCTGTGCAAGCTGCTCATACGAAGTGGCCGTCGAAGCAATAAACACGCCGCGGTAAATGAGCACAAACGCGATCACCTTGTACACGTGTCCCAGCAGGTTGAACGTGTCGTACGCGCTTTTGTACAGCGTAAAGGCCAGCTCACCAAAGATGCTAAAGACCAAGGCACACATAATCCACACCAATGCTTGATCCTGTGATTTGCGAAACCTCAGATAATAAAAGAATAACGCAACAGTACTAATGATAATGATTATGTACTCAATAACGACCTTAAGGTGGGTTAAGCCCTTGCCCGGCACAAAGTACACGGGCAGCGAGTGCGGAAAGAAACTCACCCATACAAAATACCCAGCGGTCAGTGCCAGCATGCCCAGCAGCATGGCATTCTTGGGCAGTTTTTTGCCCTGGACAGAGGCCATAAACGCACCAACCAAGAAACCGACAGCCGCCAACAGTCGTGCGGCAAGCCAATACTGGATCCCCTTGTCGGTCGAGCTTGGCGTAATGAACGTAGGTGTACCGGGGAAGCTCAGGGCATGCATAAAATCAAGCGCGCCAATCCCCAAAAAGATGATCGCCAAAAAGAGCATGTAATTGTTCTTTGACAGCCGATACGTAAACCAGCCAAAGCCAAAAATCGAAAACGAGACGATAATACTAAAGAACTCAGCAATGTCATGGATCGTTAAGTACGTTGACGCACTAAATACCACGTAAAACGCACCGCGAAAAATGTCGACCAACAAAAAAGTTGCCCAACAAAAAATAAGCGTGGCGATAACGTACACGAGCGCTCGGGAAGGTTTGGTAGAGATAGATTTGGTAGCGGCGCCCATACCTGCCTTAACTATAGCACTAAAAACATAAGTTCAATACCACACGTCGACCGTCTGCTGTAGATGGTACTACCATGGCGCCCGGCTGGAGTGGTAGGCTAGCCCTTGGCTATGGCGAGGGCGTCTTTGACGCACGCGATCATGCTGTCTGTGGTTTTTGTGCCCAGTACGTCACGCTCGTCAACCCATATACAGTGGTCGTGCTCGGCGCTTAGCGTAACATCGCCGGGTTTGGGCTCGACGAGAAAGTTTACTTGCCGCACCCACGGTTTTTTATCGGTTGAGTAGTCGAAACCTTTAAACACTGCGATTACTTTTGCCGGTACCAGCCCTGTTCCTTCGGCGACTTCACGCAGCGCTGCATCCTGAATTGTTTCACCCTCGTCAACACCACCGCCAGGTAGTTCGTAGTAACCGCCCAGATAGTCGTCGGCAGCGCGGCGCACCCAGTTTTACACCATAGCTCACTACTGGTTTGTATTGCTCTGGCTGGCTGCGGTCAGCTTTAAAGAACCCGAATCACGAAACTAAACTCATTTGGTATCCAAGGAGCACACGTGCGTAGTGCGTGAAGTACCCTTGCACGCTTCTTGGGAACGAAGTGACCAGGAAGCGTTATTCCTTGAGCTTGCTAAACGTCGCCTCAATCTTCGGACGCATATGGAGCAAGAACATTTGCCAGTCGGTGGCCAGCTTCCTTTTTTGGGTGTGGTGCGGTAGTGCAATAACCACTGTTTTGTGGCGCTTCCAGAGCCTCTTTCTCATGACGCTACCGCCGTAGTGACTGTCGCCGACAAGTATCCTCGTTTGCTTATTCACGAGTTGTTCCATATGCTGGTTGTCGTGTTCGTTGGCCGGGGTAAAAACCAAGGCAGCAAACCTGTTCTTATGGTCAATGGCAGCATGGTGCTGTCTGCAAAGCGGAGTGGTGCCCCGCTTACAAGCAAGTTCTGGAGCATCCAGGCCATCTGCGGTAGCAACCGGTGCACATGAGCTACAAAGTCTTGGTAGGCTGGCAGTCTAGGGAAACAGTCGCCGTATTCACTGCTAATCCAGGTATGGAGGCTCGACAGATTCTTGTGTGGCTAGGTTTCGGGATTCGGGTAGTTACTGATTGTTTTAATTGCTACGTGGCACAGCCACTAAGAAAGCAACCTCGCATAAGGCAACGTATACTAAGGGCATGTTGCCAGATGAAGTCATCCAAGACGCCGACTTCACACTTGGCCTGTCTAAGCTGACCTTTCCACACGATTTGGCGATGGTCGTACTCCTCGAAGCCCTCTACCGCGTCAGCACGATATCGGCCGGTGTGCCATACCACAAGTAAAACGCAAAGTTTTTCAGATTAGCGGGTGACCGAGATGGTCTTGCCTTGTTCGGCGTGAGGCGCACTCACCGTGATGCGGTCGTTTGCGTCTTTAGCAATATTGTAGCCAACACCATTGGCCGCGCACACTGTTGTACACTTGGGGTCTTTAGGGATCGAGACAACGTATTTACCGTTATTCGAGAGTACCGACAGGTCAACTAGGCCCGTGCAGCTCGAGGCGCCAGTCGCACAGATTTCGGTGGGGGTCGTCGTAATACC
>DATCYV010000018.1:0-2067 GCA_036526215.1 Saccharimonadales bacterium (SeqCode) | reverse complement strand
AATCCAGAAAGTACACCACCAGTCACAAATATATATTTAGTTGGCCTAGCCACCTCTTACCTCTTCGCTCAGTTCCACTCTATACTACCCTATACCTCTTATACTTGCAAGGGATTCTACGGGATATTTTTATTGGTTTTGCAAGAAGCTGAGTGCCGCATCTTTTTGCGGGTCGAGTTTCTGTTTGTAATCGTCGTCGGTCATCTTGACTTCGTGATCTGGCGAGATACCCTTTTTGTCGATATTTTGGCCGTTCGGACGATACCAACGAGCAACCGTAATCTTGATCTCTGTACCATCAGGCAGGTTTTGGATTTGTTGCACACTGCCCTTGCCAAAGCTCTTTACTCCAAACAGGGTTGCGACGTTATTGTCACGCAGCGCGCCCGAGACAATCTCGGCAGCACTGGCACTTCCGGCGTCAATCAGCACAGCCGTCTTCATGCCATTAAACAAGCCTCCGCCGTCTGAGGTGTACGAGTCGGTCACCGTGCCGCCCCGCTTTTCTTGCACGATGGTTTTGCCCTGCGGAAGCCACATCTTTGCCATATCAACCGCAGCACTTAGCAAGCCACCGGGGTTGCCACGCAGATCAAGCAAAATACTCTTGGCGCCTTGGTCTTTTAGGTCGCGACCAGCCTGGTTCATGAGGTTCGTAGTATCTTCGTTAAACTGCGTTACAGCAATGTAGCCCACGCCGCCATCGAGCATCTGCCAGTTCACGCTGGGCACCGTAATTTGGTCACGAGTGATCGTGAACGTCAGATCTGCTTTTTTGTCACGCAAAATACGCAGCGCCACTTTGGTGTCTTTTGGCCCACGAATCAGGCTAACAGCCTTGTCAACTGACATGCCGCTGGTTGTTGTTCCGTCGATGCTGACGATAATATCCTGCGCACGCAGACCGGCTTTTTCAGCCGGGAAGCCCTTGATCGGCGTTTGGACGATCAAATTGCCGTCGGCGTCCAGTGAGAGTTCAGCGCCAATACCGGTAAACGAGCCGCTGAGTTCTTCGTTAAACTTCTGAGCTTCGTCTTTGCTAAAATACTGCGTGTACGGATCGCCCGTTGCGCTAGCCAAGCCAATCTTCATGCCATCAAGCAATTTGGTAGCGTCAAGCTTGCCGTCGTAGTGTGTCTTGAGCAAGTTATACACCTGGGTTACGGTACCGTAGTCGAGAGTATTTGGCAGGTTCTTGTTCGCATCGTTCGAAACACCGTGCAAAAAGATGCTGCCGTTTCCTACCCCTACCCCAGCAAAAAATATGACCAATGCGGCCACCGCCAACCCAGCAGTTTTATACGTAGTTGATGATCGTAAATGGCCCCATGACAAGGCAAACTTTTTCTTCGCTTTGGCGCTATCTGGCGTAGGCATTATTCCCTCACTTATTGGCTTATGCATCGATTATACCTTGTGAACAGCCGGGTGCCTACCATATCCATGCTCAAACACTTTTGCTGCGCAAAAAACTGCGCGTGGACATGGTAAGCACCCGCTCCTACGTCTGATGTATCCCCTGCCCGTTAGAAATGGATGAACTGCAGGTTCAAATTGCGAATACCATCGGCGGAGACAATCGCCTCACTATAATGGCCACGTAAGTCTTGGTTGTATTGGCTAATGTAGATCGAGCCATCAGCGTATACGTGTTCGACATACATAGCATGCCCGTAGGGGCCACTGTTCTTGATAGCAACATCACCTTTGCGCGGTGTAGTGTCTACAGGAATGCCGGCGGCACGGGCGTTGTCGTCCCATTGATTAGCGTTCCCATAGCCACCCCAATACGGCATGTTGCGGCCACTCTCGTAGACCTTCCAGGCGGTGTAGCTCACACACTCGCGGTTAAACATGCCCCAGTTATCAACTAGGCTATCTTGGACGGCGGTACGCCAGTTATTAGGATAAGTATCGTTGCCGTCGTTGCCAGGAATTAGTCGGCTACCATTGCCGGCGAATAGGCGGGCGTTTTCGGCAGCCTGCTGGGCTCGCAGTGAAGCAATTTGCGACTGGTTTTGTTTTATCTGGTTGTTGTAATCAGTTTGCTGCGCAACGTTCATGTTG
>DATCYV010000017.1:0-8694 GCA_036526215.1 Saccharimonadales bacterium (SeqCode) | reverse complement strand
GGACACAATTGCACCATTCCTTTTTAGAAGCCAGGCCACAAGGTGGCCCAGTGCGCCTAGGCCAATTACTAAGGCTTTCTTTCCGCGCACGTCTCCTAGCCGCTCAACACCATATATTACCGTGGATAGTGGTTGTATGAGCGCACCGGCAATCGGAGATATATCTTCAGTTAGGGTTATCGCTTGCGAGGCATCAGTAACGAAGTATTCTTGAAGTCCAAGGTCTTCGAGTGGCATTGCTAGTACCCGTGAGCCGGGAGTTAATTCCGGACTATTACTAAATACAACTTGGCCTGCACATTCATGTAGAGGGAGGCCAGGTTTCGCCGGGAAGTCTGACCACTCCCGTCCATCCCATTTAGGCATGTCCGTTCCGCAGATTGTGGCCGCTTCAAATTTAATAAGCGCTTGGCCAGGCTTAATCTCCTCTGGTGTTGGAAACGACACGTGTACGGGTTTAAGTTGTTTGGGTTTTGTCAGCTGAAAAGCTTTATATTTAGCGCCCTCCTTCATCTTCTTTTTCACGTCCTGGAATTGATCAACTTTATCCTTCATTTAGTAACCCTCCTTACTTTTATAGTCTGCAGTCGTTCTCTAGCTGTTCAGTATATTGCGCAGTAATACTCCATAACCTCTGGCGTCATCTATTGCCTTATGTGAATGCTGGGGCATACCCTCCTTATACTTATTAGCAAGTTGGGATCTGCGGGCACGACTAAGCGGAATATTAAGCTTTCCAGCAGTAAACGATGCCAAATCAAGCGTACGCTGCACGCCGGAATAGTCTTCAAAAGGATTATTGCCAATAAAGTGGTGTAGACACCAGTGCACGAAGCTGTAGTCAAATACTATAGGGGATGCGACAAAAACAGGCGTAGCCCCTAGGCTCGCAACCCACGCATAAAAGCCTTTGATTACTTCATCGGCAGGGTGGGCGTCTGCAGTAACTTCTTGCCATGCTTCCGGATGTTTGCTCCACCACTCCATCGTGCCTGTGTCCTGACCGGCCTCTTTGATAGGAAGTAACTTTTGGTAGAATTCGCCCATCTCCCTATCCTGGATGCTTGCTACTGCCCCGATGCTTAACATCGAGTGCAGGCCTGCGACTGGCCTGTCAGTTTCGATATCCACGATTACATGAACTTGATTATTATCTAGCATCCTTATCCCCTTATGGTCGGGCTATTCTATCATGAGTTGCCCATGTTTTTTGGTAAGAGCACAACTTTTTACGGGTTCTGTATCTATAACCGCCATACCTCCACCTTTATTGACTTAGTGCCATAGTTCGCAACATTTAATACGAGTTTATATCTTTTTTGATGTCCCTAGGCTTGAAACCTCAGTCAGCAACGATCCTTCGGGAGATGGGTCAGGAGATGGCTCAATCGAGAAACCTTTCGGCGGATTATTCTCAGTGTATTCGCCTAAAAAAATACGCCGCTGATCGGTCGGCTTTAGCTCAATGTTTTTAATGAGACTTGCTTTTCGAGATCGTGGCGTACTAATAATAAGATTTGCGGTGTTGAGATTTAGATCAAAATCGTCGAAGGGCGGATCGTTATGACCATTCTTTCTTGGTTGCTTGCCTGACATCAAAGTCCTTTCTGCTCTCAGCCACCCACAACGGCTAGCGGAGCTACATATAGCATCCGTCAGATATTTTCCAGGCTAGACTGGCAACATACCCACCTTATGATGCTCGGTTTAAATATACAAAGTTCAATTTAGTTTTCACTTAGCCTTATAATATGACTGGGTAATATGACTGGGAAGTGAAATTCCTTTTGCTTCATAGTTCAGTACGACGAGTTGCGTAGTACGACTTGAAGAAAAACCCGACGGATGATACGATTCGTAGCTGTAACATTCGTAGGAGCGAACTGAAGTAATCGCTCACTTTCATGTTACCTCACAAGCAGGGAAACATACAACAATATTTCTATATAATTGGTAATAAGGCATGCTCTATTTCAAAAAGTCAGAATTAGCCGAAACCTACCACGTATCTGAAAAAACAGTTACCAATTGGATTCGAGAAGCCAAAAACGGCAAGGTAGACCTAGAACTCCATGAAGAACATGGACGGGCGTGGATAGTAAATACTACGAGAAACATTGAATTAATAGAGCAGCTTATAGAGGGACGCAAGAAGTTCCGAAACAGTCGCGGGATTAAATCTGTTGCCCCGAAGCCAGAGTTTTACGAGCTGTACAACCAGCAGCAGATATTTGATCTCACTTCTAGCCTGGATATATACCACGAGATCCCTCTTGATTACGCATACTTTGATGGAGGCGCCGACTATTGGGATGAATATGCCCAGCGGCTGGCCTCAGAAAAGGTGCCCAACTTTTTGACAAGTACGATCAAACAGCTAAGAGCCAACCAGGGCTACATTGATGATCTAACTTCTCGTTACAAACGGATAAACGTTGTTGATATTGGCCCCGGCAACGTACTACCCGTTAAGGAGCTATTGCAGCATCTACTCGACCAAGGCAAATTAGGCCGGTATATCGCGCTCGACATAAGCCCCTCAATCCTAAAGGTCGCAAAGCGAAACATCGAGAATTGGTTTGGTAATAAAGTTCCATTTGAAGGCCATGAACTTGATATCAATCACGATCGGTTTACCAACCTACTGGCTGAGGGTGCGCTAGGCGAAGGTGCGAAGGGTATAGTTAATGTAGTGCTGGCGCTTGGTGGAGGCTTTAGCAACATGCGCTCGCCTGACGACGCTTTCAAGACCATCCGTAGCAGCATGAACCGTCAGGATTTACTGGTTTATAACCTCAAGCTCGATAGCAAGACGTCCAGACAGTATTTCGATCTTGGTATTCGCGCGGAATCAACTCCACTGGACGCCCATAAAAAGATGCTGGTCGATTTACTTAACATTGATGAGTCGCTATACGACGTCGAGGTAGGCTATGACGATCTACAGCGCGAGCGATACATGTACCTAAGACTTAAAGTAGCCCTAGAGATCACGTTTTCTCTGGATAAAGGCGACCGCGTCATCGAGTTTAACAAGAACGATACAATTCTGGTTTGGCGCTACTGGCACCAGAATGCACAGGAAGTGATAGGGCAACTTGCGTACAGTAATTTTGATGTCTTGCAGACCAGCCAAACCGAAGATAAAGACTATTTGCTAACTGTGTCGCGGGTCAAGTGCGATTAAGGTCGATACGGCTATTGACGAAATGTCACGTATGTTACTTTCGTTACTAGCCTTGTACTGGGTGATGAGATATTTTTCGCTGTGTGCCGAGTGCGGTTTGTGCTAGAACCTCCAGGCTGTCAACAACGGGCAGGTCTATGTACTTCCGGCATTCGTCGGTCAGCATGCTTAGTTCGGTGCACGCTACAACGAATACGTCGACATCCATGTTGTTGGCGGCTCTAGCAAGCGCTCTGCCGTCGCCTGGGCGAACTCCACGTCGCTTAATGGTATAGATGAGACGCATTACTTCATGCTGCATATCGTCTGCAGGGTGACAGATCTGTAATTCGTGCCTGAGGGCGGCAATGTCGTAGCTGCCAGCAGCCCGGGTGCCATCGGTGCCCAAAATGCCGATGCGCTGCGTCTTGGGGTAGTGTGCGGCGATATAGTCGACTGTTTCGTTTACCATGTGGATGATCGGCGTGCGTACGTAGCGGCTGTAGCGGTTAAACAATTGTGGTGCGTGCGCCGTATTGCACGGGATGCAGATGACATCGGCACCGCAAGCCTCTAGTTGTTTTATGGCGCGCGTGATTGACGGCACCGGATCTTTGCCGCCATTCGTTAAGAAAGCGGTGCGGTCGGGGATGGATGGGTCGCTCAGGTGAATAATGACCGGGTGGTCTTGGTCGCGTGCTGCTTGCACGAGGCTGGTCAGTGTTTGGGCAAAATAATGGCCTGCTGCCGGTCCCATCCCGCCCACAATGCCAATCCTTTTATCTCGTAGTTGCTTCATAGCCAGGAGTCTCCTCTGTTACTGCCCCATACAAGGCTTCGGGTTTGTCGTAATACACGGCCCATCGCTGGTCGCCGTAGCTGTAGTGCCACCATTCTGAGGCAAGGGGTGCAAAACCAGCGGCAAGCATAGTGGAGCGCAGCATATCGCGCATGGCGATCTGGCTTTTGGTGAGGCCGTCGTGGTTGTCGCCCCATGAACTGTCGTCGACGGCGTTGATTGGTGACCCGACGTCAACGTAGGTGTTGGTCGTCTCATCCCAGAGGGTGAGGTCGACCGTCCCGCCACTGGCGTGCGGCGGCAGGTTAACGGATGGGTCGGTCACGTATTCCAGGGTATGTTTGTAGGCCGTTTCGTCATCCCATTCCGGGTGTTTTTGTTTGGTGTTTGCTAGCTCGGCATCAAAGACAGTTTGTTGTACCTCAAGCGGCCGGAAGCTAGCCTTGAGCACGAGCCGAAGGTGCTTTGGGAGCGCCTTCTGGGCAGCGGCAAGACGCTTGAGTGCCCCGGTCCGGATTATTAGGTCGAAGGTAGGGTGCGTCTGGCGGTAGGCCTCAAACGCCTGCCCTTCACTATCGAGCTCGTTGCCGTCATTCTCGTCGTTCCAGAACGGCCGGCACATTATACCTGCGCGCTCAATTTCGGCCTGGCGGACGACTGGCTCTTGCTGCGCGCTAAAACCCTGCTCAGTGGCCAGCAGATTACGCTGCAGATAAAATCGATAGCGCTCGTCGGGCGGCACAATGGCAAGTTCGTCAAAGGTGGTGATGTATTGCTTGGTGAAGGCCATGGTTTGCTCCGTTTTGGTTATGGGTTATCTGCGTTTGGCTGCTTGGGCCACGAGTGGTTGTTGGTAAGTTGCAAGCCGGCCAAGCGGCAGGAACTTTGCGGCCGGGTGGACGTATATACCGCTTGCATGCCCTGCGTGCCGGTCAGCGAGGACGTCGTATTGGGTGTAGTGCGCCCGGCCTGTGGTGGGGGCAAAAACCTCGGGGCACATGTCGACGATCGCTGGCAGGCGGCTCCTTTGTCTTGAGACCAGCGCGCTTAAGTGTGTGAGGGCGCCGCGGCGCATGGTTTGGAGCTTTGCCTTTGTTTCGGGCGTTGACTGCTGCATATCTTGGTCGAAGGCAGCCACGGTGGCGGCCTTCATACCCGTTAGCTCGGCCAATGTTTCACGCTGGCCGGTAAAGGCATCCATCATGGTGTCTAGGCGTTCTTTTTGGGAGGCCGGCACTGCGAGGCGTGCAGCCGTAGTCGGCACGATGTTAAAGGTAAAAGTGCCGCCTGGCAGCTGCTGGCGCAGTGATGTTTCGGCCATGGCAACGGCGTGCATGGCCTCTAAATCTGATGCCATTGTTTTGATGTAATTCACCATGTCTGGGCCCGAAAGATGAACGACCTCAGATGCGCCACCGTGATTAATTGCATCCAGTACACCAGCGAAGTACACGTTGTATAAGTTTGGCATGATCATACCCGACCACTCGCGGTCAGGGTCGCCATCCCTAAAGATGCCATATCGGGCAATGCTCTCGACCGGGTCGCCATGGGCAGTATGGACGACGCCGTCGCGATCGACGCGCCGGTTCCAGTCGCCGAGCCCTTGCCTTGCCAGCGCATGGGCAACTTCAGAGACAACTCCGGCGTGCCGGAGCAGAAACTCGCTCATCGTTTCGATGCGTGCGTCAGGAAACGCCTCTTGTGCGGCACGGCTATGTACCTCCGGCAGCAAAGTGCCCGCGGGGGAACCGTTAATGGGCACAGTACTGCGGATGTGGCTCGTCAGCAGACCGTCGTGCGCCGGATCTATTACTCGGGTAGCCTCGCAGTTCTCAATAGTATATGCCGGATTGTAGTTGCGGTCGCGCCCCGGAAAGGTTCGGTCGTACACGACCAAATGCACATCAGCCTCGGCCGCCAATGCGCAGTTGTACATCGACAGATTCCCAACGTGCGGCGTGCGCATGACTGGCACGCCGCTATGTGACATATCGGCGATTTGGCTCAATGGCCAATCGTCACGTTCAACGACGTGGAACGTTGGCTCAGACGGCAGTATTGATCCTGGTGGGGCGGCTGGTGCCTGTTCGGCAACAAACATAGTAACTCCTTATAAATAAAAAACCGGGTTCCTGGTGGAGCCCGGTTTGGCGTTGTTTCTTGTTATTGCTATGACTGGTTAGTCACTTTTTGGTACGCCAAAACGAGCTCCTTTTGAAGGAGCATAGCAATGACGACAAAAAACATAACGGCAGTCATGATGCGAGTATTTTATGCGCATGCTTGCGGCGTGTCAACCCTAAATGCGCCCTTGGGCTGTCTAGAAGTAGGAACCGCTTTTTGTTGCAAAGCGCATCGCCTCGCCAATCAGCGGATGCACATCGCAGAGCTTATCGTGCATGGCCTGCACCAGCTCACGTACCTCTGGCCTATTGTGCGGGCCACTGCGCAGCTCGTGCACATGGAACGCCTCGCGGGCATTGTAAGTAACCTGCCAGCGGAGTTTGTGGCCGAGAAGAGTGGCGTACTGCGCTTCATCTGAATACCCGGCTTCTTGCAGCAGGCCGTGCAGGCGCAGGCTCAGCTCAAAGCAAGCCTCGTATTGGTCGATAAGGTCGGCTGCCTCGACCGCTTTAGGTATATCGTAGCCGTAGCGCGGCGTTAGCTCTTGCCAATCCAGGTTATCGACATAGCGGTGGCGCTGCAGGTCGCGGAAGGTATCAAAATCGCATAGTAAATCCCATGTGTAGTGTGCTTTCTCGAAGGCCCGGCCAGGGCGCTGGGTAATGTTTTGGCGCTCACCAGTGTATGCCTCGAACAGCTCGAGCTTGCGGTCGTAGGGCCACTCGGCGGTTATCTCTTGGAGGCTGCTCAGGGGCAGATCGCTATGGGCGTAAAGCATGTCGGGGATAAGGTCGAATTCGTTGCGCGGCCAAACGCTGGCCAGGCGGACGGGCTTAACCGGATCGGCGTAGTTGGCTGGCAAGTGTTCCTTGGCGATTTCCCGCACACGTTGGCGTTGGTTTGCCCGGTAGTTGACAGTTGCTGGCAACGTGTCGCCAGCCAAGAAGCCAGGTTTGGCTTTGCGCAGTTCGCGCAGTAGGTCTTCGCCGGTTTGGCGAGCCTCTGGCAGGCTGTCACTCAGTAGCGTCGTAAGGACGCTCTCCAAAGCAAAGTCGGTGCCATATACGGCTATGTCGGTACTAGCCGCTACCGGCAACGCACCGCGCAGCTGCTCTCGGGCTTCCTGCAAGATCATGGCCTCCCATGGTTCGGTCTGAGCTGGCTTGGCTGTAGTGCTGTTCTCGCGCAGGTGGTGTGCAAGCAGACGGACCATCTCGGTATACAGGTTGAAGATCTGGTCCATATAGGCGCAGTACTGCTCTTTGACGGTCTCGGTAAATTGCTGAGGAATAACGTAGCGATACCGCCCGGCGGTGTTCTTTTGGTCGTATGCTGCCAGGCGCGGCGGGCGCTCAATATAGCTGGCGGCGCGGCTCCACTCAAGTTTTTTGCTGGCGAGCAGGCTGATTCCTTCAATAACGCTGTAGCTAGCAACCAGGTGCGGGCTGGCGTTTTCGACGCTGAGCACTTCTTGGGCGCTTTCTAGCACCCGAGCGCGCAGGTCATCACTCCGGTGCGACAGCTGGGCGATAATTGCTGCCGCCTGCGCGGCCGCTAGGCTTGGATTGAGCGCGTACACCTTGCCTTCCAGAGAAGTAACGGCCGCCTCAAGCTGCTCGGTGATGGTTTGGCTCAGCTCGGCATCATTCGTCGTTTGCTTGGGCTTTGGCGGTTTAGGAACCGGCAGATTGGCTGGAGCTGACTCGCTGATGGCAGGCTGCTTTGCGGCTGCTGCTTGCGCTGGTTTTTGCCCGCCTGCCCGTTTGGCTTTCGTAGGCAGCATGGGTTCAACCTTTTGCCACAAGATGTCGTGGACGGTCTCAATGCTCAGGAGTTTTTGCTCGCGCGTACAGTCAACGCGAATAAAGTCTTTAGGAAAGAGCTGGCACATATCGTCGTAGACCTCGGCGGCCTTGGCAAGATGGCCTAAGTCGGCCTCGTGAATGTCACGTTGGCGGTCGGTGTAACTGCGTTCGCCTTTTTGGTCGACCAGGCTTTGGGCGACGTCTGGCGGTACGCGCAGTACAAAGCTAAAGTTTGGCCGCGGAATCCGCAGCATCTCAAATTCAAGGTTGTCGAGCCAAATAAAGTATCCGCGCCGTTCCTCGGCATGGGCAAACTTGGTGCCCTGGTGGGCCATGCTTGAACCGACAAACCGGTTGGCTAGTACCACCTTGCCTTGTTGGAGTGCGGTACGAATATGTCCGCTGGCCTCAAACCGGTCGAGCGCGTAAAAGAGCGATGCGGTGTATGGCCCCACTTGGTCGACGCCACCGTACTTGCCATTGAGGTATTCACGCACAAAGTAGCTTGAGGGGCGCTCGTACTGCGGGAAGTCAAAGGTCGCGACGTCATAACCCTCGCGCGCCAGGCGGTCGGCGAGCAGCTTAAACTGCGTGCCCTTGCCTGACCCGTCGGTACCTTCTATGACTATGAACACTCCTCGCCCTGAATCCATATATCCTCTATCCTCCACGCGCTTTTACCACTCCGCTCGCCTTATTTACCCACAATCTGGCATGGCATGCAATATGCTTATGCAAAATTACAACTTATTGTTATTTTTCTGCCGAGATAGTTGCCCCGGGCGGCCGTAATATGT
>DATCYV010000016.1:0-2249 GCA_036526215.1 Saccharimonadales bacterium (SeqCode) | reverse complement strand
ATATCACATAACGAAGCATAAGCTTCTAGGTATAATTTCAGGTATGCGTAAATACATCCTCTTATTCGTACTGATCGTCGGTGTTTGTATTGGCCAGCTGCACCCTGGCATTGTAAAAGCTGATATTGGCCCAACATCAACCCCACCGCAAGGCGGCACACTGCAGCCCGCGGCAACTACCAACGTAGCCATGGACGACGAAAAAGTCACCCTTACCTACGGCCAGCCAAGAACCATTAGCGACCCGCTCGCCAACTCATCCAAATACATGGATGTACACGTCAACGCGGTGTTTACCATGAACAACACTGGCGCTGCCGAGACAATAAAAGTATACTTTCCGGCCAGCGACGCCGACTTTGTAAATGGCTATTCCGAGGATAAAATCACAAACTTTACCGTTAATGGCGCTCCGCTGACCGGCTTGGTTGATGTACCAGCTGGCTTTGGCAAAGAAGGCACCACCATTAAGGCCTATCAATGGCAGCAGGCCTTTCCCAGTGGCACATCGACCTTAACTGTCAGCTACGATTCGCGCAGCGACTACAAATATGGTTACTTCTACCTTACCTACGTACTCGGTACTGGCCGCAATTGGGCTGGCACCATTAAGACTGGTGAGGTCAATTTTGTTCTGCCTTCGAGCGTACCCGCCTACGCCGTGACATCCAAACCGCCAATCCTCAAGGCGAGCAGCCTGCCATACACTCTGTCGGGCAACACGATTAAGGTATCGTTCACCAATTATGAGCCAGCCGCCGATGCTGCGATCGACCTGGGCGTCAACGATCTCACAACCATTGCCAAGGTCGAAGCACAAGCCGCCCAAAAAACCCAAACCCTCGAAACCTACCTCACTATGGCTAATGATTTATGGGTGATCTCCCAAGGGCCGCACTGCCTGATGTGCACCGATGTCGCCTCGCAAGCCGAAAAGTATTATGGCCTTGCACTCGACAAAGCAACAAGCCAGGCAGATGTAGAGCGGGTCCTTATGGCCTACTCCTGGGGAGCAAACCCGCCCGCCTTGACGCTCGCTAAACTCTACGGGATCTTCACAACATTTGCCCAGCACCAAGACTGCGACAATACCGGCGCAAGTTGCGACGACTGGGAAACGCTGCAGCGAAGTACCCCATTCGGGTTTAACGCATCGACCAAGGTAGTCACCCATGCGGATTTCTTAGCGCTCTATGCATGCCGACTGCGACCGTTTGACGCCGCCAACTCTGCGGTTGTTGAAACATACGCCGGCAAAAAGCTCGCGACCTGCCCCGTCAAAACCGTCAGCGCCACAACCACTACTCCAACCACGGGCAACGTACAAGCCACCAAAACTGCCGCCAAAAAGCCATGGTTGCTGCCTAGCATTATTGCCGGCGGCATAGTCGCATTTATAGCCCTAATCACGCTCGTTGTCATAATCATCAAGCGGCGAAAAGCTCACCGACCAAACTGAATCACCCGAGCCAACAGTCAAGCCAGAAGCCAAAGAGCAAGCGCCCGTACAAGCGCATGCAGACGAGGCCAAAGACGAATCAGAAGACAAGCCAGAAGAGTAACAAAGGAGACCTTGCGCAATGACATGGCACGAGAAAATCACCGATGGCCGCTTTACCGGCAAGACCATCATCGTCACCGGCGCAGGCTCGGGTATTGGCCGGGCCACCGCATCACGTGTTGCCCGCGAGGGCGGCCGGGTAATTGCTGTCGACATCTCGCAGGAACGCCTCGATGCATTTAAGCGTTCGCTGCCGAAAGCCAACATCACACTGATTGTCGGCGACATCACAAATAGCGATGCTATTAAACAGATTGTTTCAGCAGCCGGTGACCGCATAGATGGCTTGGCGAACGTAGCAGGCATAATGGACAACATGACACCTCTGCACGAAGTGTCTGACGAAATCTGGAATAAGGTCATGAACGTCAACATCACCGGCACAATGATGCTCACTCGTGCCGTACTGCCAGCCATGCTCAAGCAAAATTATGGAGCAATCGTCAATGTAGCTTCCGAAGCGTCACTGCGCGGCTCGGCAGCTGGCGTTGCCTACACCACGTCCAAGCACGCGATCGTGGGGCTTACGAAGAGCGCCGCCTTTATGTACGCCAAAACAAGCATTCGCGTAAATGCCGTTGCTCCTGGACCGGTCCTCACCAATATCGAGGTACACTTTGATTCTAAGCTCGGTACCGACCGAGTTAGCGAGCTGCTCAAGGTTGCACCCACGGCCGTTGAACCCGAG
>DATCYV010000015.1:0-19041 GCA_036526215.1 Saccharimonadales bacterium (SeqCode) | reverse complement strand
CGCCACAACCAGCTCGTCGTAATGTGCGCCAATGAGCCTGACCAGCTCGGTGTCAGCCGGGTCAAAAGGCGAGTAATAGTGCCACGGCTCATCTTTGGCCGGACTTTTACGTTTAATGGCGTCGGGGCCGTTTACGCCCTCGAAATGGAGGATCGACCGGGCTTTCGGGAAGCGGGAGTCGTAACCACCAAGCAATACCCGCAAGCTCGCCCGTGCCAAGCGGTCAAGCTTTTGGTGAGCGCCAAGCACACGACCAGAAAGCGGCGTTAGTGTTGTTCCAGAATACATATGCTCTAGTTTAAGTTAGTGACTGCACGCAAGTGGGCCACATGAGTGTGCATTATGGGATATTGTAGCAGATTCTCACCCTTGTCGATATACATCTGGGCGGCGGCACGAGCACTAGCTATTAGTTTTGTATCTGTTAGCTTAGCAACCCGCAGGTCTAATTGGCCATGCTGCGCCGTGCCATAAATTGCACCGGGGCCACGCAGCTCAAGATCGAGTTCGGCCAGCTTAAAGCCGTCGTTGCTACGTTCAAGTGCCCGCAGTCGCTGCGGTGGCGCCGACGAGTCACTCATCATAAGATAGCAATAACCGTTATGCCCGCCGCGCCCAACCCGGCCGCGCAGCTGGTGGATCTGTGCCAGGCCAAAGCGGTCGGCTGCTTCTATGAGCATGATGCTGGCGTTTGGCACATCCACCCCCACCTCAATGACCGTGGTCGAGACCAAAATATCCAGCTGGTGCGCCGCAAACTGCTCCATAATCGCTTGTTTTTCAGGGGCCTTCATCTTGCCATGCAAGAGGCCAACACGCCACTTCTTGAAATCCCGCTTACTGAACTGCTCATAAATCTTTTCGGCCGAGTTAGCGGTGCTCACGCTCGATTCGGTAATCAGCGGGCAGACCACAAACATTTGGCGGCCGGTCTGCAGCTCTTGTTCGATCTTTTCATTTAACTGCGCACGAGAGTTGGGTGAGCAAATCTCAGTGGTAATCGGTTTGCGGCCAGCTGGTTTGGCGTCGAGGATTGAAATGTCCAGTTCGCCGTACAAAGTCAGCGCCAGACTGCGCGGGATTGGCGTTGCCGTGAGGCTGAGCAGATGCGGCATATGCCCCGCTTTGGCCATCAGTTTCTTGCGCTGCTCCACACCAAAGCGGTGCTGCTCGTCAATGACTACCAGCCCAAGTTTGTGCATGTCGACTTTTTCTTGAATGAGCGCGTGCGTGCCGATCACAAATTGCACTTCGCCCCTGGCTATGTGCTCGTAAGCCGCCTCCTTTTGCTTGGTATTCATGCCGCCAACGAGCAGCGACACTTTGCTGTGCATACCCAGCGGCTCCATGAGCTTATATACGGTTTCGGCATGTTGGCGGGCCAAGAGTTCAGTTGGAGCCATCAGCGCCACTTGGTAGCCTTCGGCCACCGCCATGAGCGCCGCCATAGTCGCGACCACGGTTTTTCCCGAGCCGACATCGCCCTCGACCAGCCGGTTCATAGGCTGTGTCTTTTGCATGTCTTGGTAAATATGCCAGACAACTTTGCGCTGCGCATCGGTCAACTGGAATGGCAAGTGTGCCACAAATTGCTTCGCAAGCACTTCATTAAACGGTATAGTCAGCGATGTATCTTGCAGCAATTCGTATTTGTTGAGCAGCGCGGCTAGGCTTAGTTCAAACACCTCCTCAAAGCCAAGACGCAGGCGTGCAGCTTCGAGGTCTTCTCTGTCTTTCGGGAAGTGCATAGCTTCGACAGCACGTGCACGGTTGATTAGTCGCTCCTGTTTGACAAGCCATGCTGGCAGCGTTTCGGGCTGCGTGCGGATAAGCGGCACAGCCTCGCGGATAAACCGGCGAATTTGGTTGCTAGTCAGCCCCTTGGTCTCGCGGTAGATAGGCACAATGCGCGCCGTATTTACCGGAAACTCGCTCACTAGCTCGGTGGAAGGGTTCATAATGGCAAGCCGGCCACGACCCAACTCGAACACACCCGAAATGTAGTAGGGCTGCCCGGTTTTGAGCGCATTTTCGCAGTAAGGCTGGTTAAACCATACCAGCCGCACGCTATCAGTTTCGTCACTCGCCACCGCCTCGGTAATGTGCATGCCCCGGCGCACATAGCGGCCTTTGACCTGCTTGATTACCGCCTCAATCGTCACTGGGCCGGGTTTAAGCGACTTAATAGGCATAACCTCAGAGAAGTCGTTGTACTTGCGCGGATAATTTTCGAGTAGGTCTTCAACGGTATGAATACCCTGGCCAGCAAGCTTTTTTGCGACTTGCTCGCCAACACCTTTAATAACCGTTACCGGATCCCCTAGTTCCATCGTAGGTATAGTATACCTGGTGCTGCGCAGGCAAACTATATATTTGTAGTGTGAGGTTCGAACTGTTTTAGGCTATCTAGCGTTTCATCAAATAAACTGGAGGCATTACCGCGCTCACTACTCACACCGGGAGGTACCATGCTAGTAAACTGGGCTACTGTTTCAAGTGTTTCTCCTGGCTCGAGTCGCACTCTGCTGCGCGTACCAAAGGGTGTACGGCCATCGCTTGATGCACCTACAGTAGTTACATAGCACGCACCCATGCTACTATCTACTTCGCTCATATTGCGCAGTATGATAACAGAATGTTGCTAAATATGCTACTACTTGGCTTTTTTGACTAAAAAGAAGATGCTGGGGCCAAAGTAGCTGCTGGCCAGCATGGGCTGCAGGATGCCTTCGACTGCGAGCATCAGGTTACGTGGCATGACCTTCTTGAGTGCCGGGCTGCGCAGGTTAGAAACCGATAAGATGCGCTCAACCTTAAGGCCGGCGTGACCAAGCTGCTTAATAACTGTTTCGGGATTGTGGTTCACAAATGCAATTTCGTCTTTGCCTCGGTGCTCAGCCGAACGGATGTCGACTGGTTCGGTGGGGAGTTTTTTGCCCTTGAGCAGGTGCTTAAGGCGATTGCGAGCGTGGGCGTAATTGGCGACTTCAATAATCGCGTAGCCGTTGTCTGACAATACGCGGGAAATTTCGGCAAACTCAGCGCTCGGTTCGGGCAAATGGTGCATCACACGGATCATAGTCAGAAGCTCAATGCTGCCGTCTTTGAACTGCAGGTCGTCGGCTTGCATAAGCTTGCGGTCGACCTCTGGATGGTCCTTTAAGAAGTCTTTGGCGATATCAAGCTGCTGCTGGCTCGGTTCGGCCAAGGTTACTTTATCGGCGTACTTCTCTAAAAAGACGCACAAGCGGCCGTAGCCACCGCCCACATCGACAGCAGTCTTGAAGTGCTTACCGTCGAGCAGGCGTTTAATCGCCATCTCTTCGGCAGCGTGCTCGTAGTCGCGGCCTTCCCAATACTTGAGGTAATTGTGGCTGGGGTCATTGTACTGGTCGGCGCGTTTTTTAGCTTTTTTATCAACGTGTTTTGTAGGTTCTTGTTTCATATCTGCCTCAGTATACCATCTACCCACGCTCGACGAGGGCAGAATCTTTGAATGCCCTGCCCTTACGGATAAGCAGCCGGCCATTCTGAAAATCGGCTTCTTCAAGAGTTTCTTTGGAGGTTTTTTCGCCATTAATCGCTACAGCATTGCCCTGCAATAAACGGCGCGCCTCTGACTTTGAGCTAGCTAGACCACTCTCCACAAGTACCTCAAGCAGGTCATCACCGGGCCGGGCGGTAACGCTCGGGATCTCTTTGCGCATAGCTGCTAGTGCAGCGTCGTCAGCATCGGCTATCGGCCGTTTGCCAGTAAGATAGGCGGTAACCGCTTCGGCGATGTGCATTTCGGCCTCGCCATGCACAATTTTGGTTGACTCTTGTGCAAGCCGGGTCTGGGCAAAGCGTTCTTTGGGGTTTTCGTGATGCTTGGCCATAATTGCGTCAACTTCGTCTTTATCAAGAAGCGTGTATACCTTGATGTAATCCTCTACACCGTTGTCATCACAGTTAATCCAGAACTGGTAGAACTCGGTTGGAGAGGTCAGTTCAGGCGCCAGCCACACGGCGCCTTCCTCGGTCTTGCCAAACTTTTTGCCGGTTACCCGGTTAATTACCAGTGGCGCTGACCACACATGTGCCTCACCGCCCGCAATGCGGCGAATAAGGTCAACACCGGCAATACTATTACCCCATTGATCAGAGCCGCACAACTGCAATGTAACGCCTTTCTCGCGGAACAAATGCAAAAAGTCATAGCCCTGGATCAGCACGTAGCTAAACTCAGCGTAGCTAATACCAGCACCTTCTTCGCTTAGGCGCGACTGCACAAACTCGCGCTGCATCATTTGACGCATAGGCACATGCTTGCCAACGTCGCGCAAAAACTCCAAGTAACCCATGCCTTTAAACCAGTCGTAGTTATCGACGACCTCAATTGGCTCACCGGCAAAGATACGCTGGTACTGTGCAACAATGCTGGCTTTGTTTTTGCCGATCTCTTCTTGGGTCTTGAGTGTGCGTTCTTCGGCCTTGCCATCTGGATCGCCAATTAGGCCCGTTGCCCCACCAACTAAAAGCACTGCTTTGTGGCCATGCTCAATAAAGTGACGCACCATCATGGCAGAAGCCAGATTACCAATGGTCATAGATGGAGCGCTCGGATCAACACCCCAATAAAACTTTATTGGTGAACCATTGAGTACCGAAACGTCTTTAAGCGTTGTCTGGTTAGCAAAACCACGCCAGGCTAGTTCTTCTGAAAGTGTCATTTCTGACATATATATCTCCTTAATTAACAGTATAAACGCCGGCTAACGTAAATAGAGATACTGATGACGCATTGGGTCAAGGTCTTTCATATGAGTAATAGTATACCGAAACTCCATTCTTAAGAGAAGCTGTACGCCCGCGATAATCATTTGCATGCCTAACTAAACGGTTTGCTATAATGAGTAACAGTAACTGTACATGGAGCATAGAGCAAGCTAATGCCTGAAACCAACAAAACTCCGGGCCGTCGCCGCCCTGGTAAAAATTCGTTCACAACGAAGAGCGGCAACACCATTAAGCTCAACCGCAGCCTGGGCGAGCGCGTTCGCGCCAAGCGCGAGGCTAAGGCCCGTAAGCGCGCCGCCTACTTAAGCACCCTGCCAAAGAACCGCTGGAAGCGGCTTTTGTACCGTTTGCACCCCAAGCGCCAATTTAAGTATTGGTTTAGCCGTGAGGGCGGCATTATGGCCCTCAAAATCTTGGGTATTGGCATTGTTGTTATGTTCCTGCTTATGGTGGGCGTATTTGCGTACTTCCGCAAAGATCTGCCAAACATTAAAGACATCTCGGGCGACAAGCTGGGCGGCAGCATCACCTATTACGACCGTACCGGCCAAACGGTGCTGTGGCAAGACTATGACGCGGTTAAGCGCGTACCTGTCACCGGTGACAAAATTTCTCCATACATGAAGAAGGCAACCGTTGCTATCGAGGATAAAAACTTCTACAAACACGGAGCCTTCGACGTCCAGGGCATCATTCGCGCTGGTCTGCGCGACGTCACCAGCCACGGCGGCGGAGTACAAGGTGGATCAACCATCACCCAGCAGCTCGTAAAGCTCAACATGAACTGGACGAGCGACCGCACCATTGCCCGCAAGTTCAAAGAGCTTATCCTGGCCGTTGAACTTGAGCGCGAGTACAGCAAAGACGACATCTTGAATGGATATCTCAATATTGCCCCTTACGGCAACGTCGAATATGGTGTTGAAACTGCTGCCCGCGACTACTTTAACAAAAGCGCCAAAGATTTAACCCTGGCCGAATCGGCCATGCTGGCCGCAATTCCGCAGGCACCGTCGTACTACTCGCCGTACGGCCCCGTATACGATTCAGGTGCACTAATTGGCCGTCAGCGCTACATTCTCGACCAAATGGTCAAGCAAAAAATGATCACCCAGCAAGAAGCCGACCAAGCCAAGAGTGTCAATATCTTAGCGGAAGTTCATCCCCAAATGTCAAAGTACACTGGCATAACCGCACCGTTCTTTGTGCTTGCCGCCAAGCAAGAGCTTAACCTAACCTATGGCTCTGAGACAGTTAAGCGCGGCGGCTGGAAGGTCACCACCACCCTCGACCTCAACCTGCAACAAACCGCCGAAAAACTTGTCGCCGACAATATCTCGAACATCACTCGCCGCACTGGTGGCGCCGCCGACGAAGAGGCGCTTATTACCGAAGACGTGCCGACTGGGCAAATAGTTGCCTCCGTTGGTGGCACGGACTTTAATACGCCAAGCGACCACAACCAGATAAACTACGCTGCTGGTGTTTTAATTCCACCAGGATCAAGCTTTAAGCCGTATGACTATGCTGTGTTCATCGACAACAATACCAACGTTGGCGCTGGCTCAGTACTGTACGACACACAAGGAGCCCTGCCGGGCTATGCATGTACCAACAAGAACCGGCCAAAGAACGACCCTACCGCCAACTGTCTGTGGGACTACGACTTTTTGTACCCCGGGCCGATAACGCTCCGCTACGCGCTTGGTGGCTCGCGCAACATTCCGGCCGTTAAGGCAATGCTCTCAGCCGTGCCAAATGACAACAGCAATGGTAAGGTCGCTTCGATAAACAAGGTTATCGACACGGCATCCTCCATGATGTACAACAAAAACCAGGCACGTACTTACAACTGTTATGACGACGAAGCCTTAACCCAAACTACTCAGTGTTACGCCGCTGCGGCTATTGGCGACGGTGCCTTCTTGCACCTTGACGACCATGTAAACGGTCTGTCAACCATGGCACGCCTCGGCTATGCCATTCCGCGCACCTACATTCTTAAGATTGTGGACGCCAATAACAAAACACTCTTCAGCTGGACCCAGCCCAAGGGCAAGCAGGTCATCAAGCAAGATAGCGCCTACATTGTTTCCGACATGGCCGCCGACCCGCGTGCTAGTTACCTGCCAGGCAGCTGTACCGACACGAACTGCACCAGGCTCTCGCAGGGCGGTTACAAGTTTCATCGCTTTAACGGCTGGCGATTCGCCATTAAGACCGGCACAACCAACAATGGCTTCGACGGGCTTATGACCAGCTGGTCAACCCAATATGCAGTTGTATCCTGGGTTGGCAATCACATGCGCAACAGAGACCTTTCGGCCACCGGCGCATCGATGGAGCAGCTAACCGAACCGCTCACCCGCGGCATGATGGAAGCCGCACACGCCAATCTAAAGGCCAACAACTGGAAGCAACCAGCCGACATCAAGATGATGCCCGCCTACGTGCTCACCAAACACATCCACTACGGCGACGAAGAGCCGAGCCCGAGCCCAGATCTTTACCCAGCATGGTACCAGCCAAACACCAAAGCAAGCGCCAACCAGACTATCGATAAGGTCTCAAACAAGATTGCGACATCATGTACCCCAGACCTAGCCAAGCAAGTTAACGGTGGCAGCAACGACAATGCTTTTTCGGCCGACATCTTTATGGGTGCCAGTGCCGCTGCGGCCGCAACCGGCAACGACGATGTCCACAACTGTAGCGACGTGAAGCCACAGGTTACACTTACTGTGCCAGATACGTGCAACGCAAGCGGCTGTATCATCACCGCAGCGGTCACACAAGGCACACACCCGATCTCAAGCGACCAGTTCGCTGGCACAGTCGACCTGTACATTAGCGGCAATAAGGTCCAGTCACAGCCCGTGACAACCTCACCTGCAACTGTCTCGTTCACCTATGTGCCAACAGCGTCTGGATCCGCAACGGTTGAAGTGCGCGTTACGGACAGCGTACTCTACCAGGGATCAGACAGCAAAACAATAACCATGAGTACGACTACAGGCGGCGCAACTACCGGCAACACTGGCAACGAAACGCCAATAACTAATCACTGAAGGCATGGCCTGCCGCCTGGGCAGTACTAGTGTCAAAAATAAAGAACCCCTGCAGCAACGGGGTTCTTTTATAAATTGTCTCCTTAAACCGACTCTACCTGGCCATTATATGTGCGAACAGCGCCTTAGCTAACCTTCAACAACCGGCCGCCGCTTAACAACCCGCTGCAAGCGGCTGTGTAGCTTGCCTTGGTGAGAAAGCAAATGGCTTCGCGGGGCGGCGCCTTGGCCTTGCTGGTGTCGCCTTCGCGACTGCTCTCGAGGAGCACCTTCGCCAGGACGAGCTTCGTGCTCGTGGTCAGGCTCCTTTGCTTCGTGCTGTGCAAGCCTGCCCGCCTGCACCTGGCCAAAGACCATTTTACCAGCAACGGTTTGGTGCATGCGCGTTACGGTAATCGGTACTGTCTTGCCGACAAAGCGAGCACCACCATCAACAACAATCATTGTGCCGTCCTCAAGGTAACCTACGCCCTGGTCACGGTTGCTTCCTCTTTGAATAATCTTAATTTTGAGGTTTTCACCTGGCAATGTAATCGGCCGCAGGCTCTGAGCAAGCTCATTCACGTTGAGCACCTTAACGCCTTCTACCGCTGCAACTTTGCCCAAGTTGTAATCGGTCGTGTACAGCTGTGCGCGCAGTTTTTTGGCAAGCAGTACCAAGCGATCATCGATGGCCGGCGTGCCAGAAAAAACGGTGCGGTCGATCGTTACCTTGACCGGCGAGGCATCTTGCAGTTGGTTGGCAATATCCAGGCCAAACCTAGCACGCTCCCGCTTATGCGAGTCACTGCCGTCAGCCAGCATTTGCAGTTCGTTCAAGATAAACTGCGGAATGATCAGTTCGTCGGCCACAAAACCACTGCCAACGATCTGGACAATACGCCCATCAATAAGCGCGCAGCTATCCAAAATAATCTTGCGGCGCCGGCCAAAAATGTGAGCAAACTGCTCATTCTTCTGGCTCAGTAAAAACCAGGCAATAAAAATAAGAAGTACCGTGTTTACGATTTGTATCATGTAAGTATTGTTTAATCCCTTTCTAGGAATTGGTTAAGCGCACTGCGGACATCAGGTACACCCTGCAAATAGGCGATCTTCTTGCCAGGCTTTTGCTCTGGGCCAACTGCCGCATCAAAGCCAAGTTTTTTGGCCTCGGCAATACGCTTGTCGATATACGGGACATGGCGCACCTCGCCGCTCAGGCCAACCTCGCCAAACACCACTGCATTTGACTTAAGCTGCAGGCCCTTCGCTGCCGAACCGATAGCCATACAGACCGCTAAGTCCGCAGCCGGTTCGGTAATGCGCATCCCGCCGACAATGTTTATATAAATATCTTGATCGCTTAAGCTGAGCTTGGTGCGTCGCTCAAGCATCGCGATTAATAAGTTTACACGGTTTAGGTCGATGCCACTTGCCGCACGTTTAGGATACCCGTAACTGGTCTTATTAACAAGTGCCTGCACTTCCACAAGCAGCGGCCGTGTACCCTCCATGGTCGCCAAAACTACAGAGCCGTCACTTATTTGGCGCTCGGCAAGCAAGGCGGCAGATGGGTTTTCGACCACCTGCAGGCCCTTTTCGCCCATCTCAAAGATGCCCGCCTCAGTTGTTGGCCCAAAGCGATTTTTAACCGCCCTTAGTACCTTAAAGCCACCATAACGCTCGCCCTCGAGCTGCAGCACAACATCAACCACATGTTCGAGCACCTTAGGACCGGCAATATTCCCTTCTTTCGTCACATGGCCAACCAGCACGACTGCTGTACTGCTTTGTTTGGCGGCATTGAGGATAACCTGCGTGCTGTTGGTTATCTGCGTAACGCTGCCGGCTGCCGAGCTAACAGCCGCAACCGCTACCGTTTGGATGGAATCGACGATCACCAGCTCGTATTCGCCTGCCTTAACTGTAGCCGCTATGTCGTCGGCGCTCGTGCTTGTTGCCAGCTGCAAGCCCGACTGCGGCGAAACACCTAAGCGTTCAGCTCGCAAACCTACCTGGTGGCCCGATTCCTCACCGCTCACATACAGCACCTTATGCTTTTTAGCCACTGCATCGGCCAGCTGCAACAAGAGCGTGCTCTTGCCAATGCCCGGCTGTCCGGCAATCAAGTTAACGCTACCAACCACGATACCGCCGCCCAGCACCGTGTCAACATCGGGCATCATGGTTTGCAGTCGCTTTTGGTCTTTGTGCACTGCAGTGCCGATTGACGCGGCCATCAGCGTCCGGCCACTGGTAGATACCGTACCGGCTGGTGTCTCAAGGATCGCCTCTTCCTGCATGGTGTTCCACGCACCACACTGCTGGCACTTGCCAGCCCAACTTAGTGCCTCGGCACCACAATTAGTACAAACGTATCGAGTTCCCCTCTTTGCCATAGTTCCCCTTATTATAGCCTATTGCTTCTGCGATGGCGTCAGGCGGCTGTCGAGCGCCTCAGAAAGCTGTTGCTCTTGCACGGCAATATCGTTACGGGCACCAACTATGCTGTTGTACTGCGATATCAAATTACGCGTAGCAGACAGCTCGCCGTTGTATGCCTCAACCATGGCATTGTATGCCGCAACATCGGCGTTATATGCCACCTGATCGTGATTGGACGCATCTTGGTTAATTACTTTTTCTTTGGCTTGCAGCGCGCTAAGCTTAGCGCTTAGATCCGCCTTGTTGGCACTAATATGGTCTTTGAGCCCGGCAAGCTGCGCATCATACTCTGTCACTTGCTCCTTGCGCCGCGTAAACTCAGCTTGGTAAGAGTCGCTATAGGCGACAATCTTGGCGCGGCTCGTAAAATACTGCTGATAATACGCTTCTAGCTCAGCGGGCAAATTTCCAACCTCGCTACCAAAGATCGAGTGCATCTCGTTCGCAACGTCAGCACCCTGTTTTTTGTAGTTATCGATCTTGGTTTTTAGATCAGCACTGAGCGCTCCAGTGTTATAGAAGTTATTAACAAGCGCCTCCACCCGCTTTCGCTCACTATTGCTAAGGCGATCGTATGCTTGATGCAGCATTTCATGCGCCGCGGTTACCTGCTGCACGCCCGCGAGACGCGGATCAGTAACATCGTAAATATAGATGCCCTGGCGGTTGCCATGATAGCAGCCAAGCACTGCTGTTTCTTCGCTTTTGTCGGCGCAATGCGCATTAAAAGCCTGCTTGTCTTCGAGCACAGGGTGGTTGACAAAGAACAGGTGTTTGCCCTCCTGTGTCATAGTGTCGTCGCTGGCAAGCTGAACAATACTTGCTGGCGCAGTGTAATTACGCAGACGCCACCAATCAGCGATCTGCTGACGCTCCACCCAAACCGTTACATTACCACCAATAAGTATGACCAATAACACATATGGCCATAACCGACGAAACCATTTCATAGCATACAGTGTATACCATTTTGCTGTTTGCCGGTACACCAGCTGCGGCTTATTTTTGTCAGTCTTGGCGGCCTATTCGGTTGTGGCCTCAAACGTCAGCTCGCCGCTCTTGACACCAACCTGAATGATCGTACCCTTGGCTAGTTTGTCATCGAGCATCTCGAGCGCCAGATGGTCCTCAATAGTGTCTTGGATCAAACGACGCAGTGGACGTACGCCGTTTTTGGCATCATACCCTTTATCAAGCAAATACTGCTTGGCACCAGCCGTTAGCTGTACGCCAACACCATGGCGCTGCAATCTAGCCCGCAGCTCATCCATCTGGAGATCGATGATCCGGTAGATTTCTTTCTTGGTCAAGGCGTGAAAGACGATAACTTTGTCTATACGGTTCAAAAGCTCGGGGCGCATTGCCTTTTTGAGTTCATCGAGCACTTTGTCTTTGTTGCGTTCATGCATTTCGGCCAAATCATCACGCTCAGCACTACTCGTAGCATGAAAGCCAAACGACGATTCTTTCTGCAGCTTGTCGGCACCAATGTTGCTCGTCATGATCACAATAGTGTTCGTGAAGTCGATCTTGCGGCCTTTTGAATCAGTCAGTGTGCCGTCCTCAAGAATTTGCAGGAGCATATTAAAGGTGTCTGGGTGAGCTTTTTCAATTTCGTCAAAGAGCACCAGGCTATATGGGTGGCGGCGGATTTTATCGGTCAATTGGCCTTCGTCGTCATAGCCGACGTATCCGGCAGGGGCACCAACAAGACGTGATACATTGTGGTGTTCGCCAAATTCACTCATATCAATCTTGACCATGGCGTCTTCGCTGCCAAAGAACTCCCGTGCTAGGACGCGGGCTAGCTCGGTCTTACCCACACCGGTCGGGCCCAGAAAGATAAACGAGCCGATCGGACGCTTCTCGCTGCCAATACCTGAACGGTTGCGGCGCACGGCACGGGCAACAGCCTCGACCGCCTCGCTCTGGCCAATCACATATTTGCTGAGAGTCTTTTCGAGGTTTATCAGATACTTAGCCTCGGAACGGATGACCTTTTTGACCGGCACGCCCGTCATGCGTGAGATTACTTCGGCCACATCTTCGTCGGTTACATTAATGCGCTTAGCGCCCTTGTTATCGGCCTCAAGCTTACCAAGTTCTTCGTTGATCTGATGCGCACGCTGCTTATACTGGGCAGCACGTTCGTAATCTTCGGCATCGACTGCTTCGTCGATTCGGGTATTGACGAGCTTGAGCTCCTTTTGGAACTTGCGTACCTCTGGACTGGTCTTGCCCTTATTGACCCGCAGGTGAGCTGCTGTTTCATCGAGCAAATCAATTGCCTTATCGGGCATATAGCGGTCGTGGATGTAACGTTTGGCGAGCTGCACGATATTGTCGAGCACCTCGTCGCTGACCGCAACGCCGTGAAACTCTTCGTAGTGCTTACGCAGACCCTTCAAGATAGCCAGCGTTTCGGGCACGGTTGTTTCAGGCACTTGTACCGGCTGGAAACGGCGCTCCAGTGCAGCATCTTTTTCAATGTGCTTCGTGTACTCGGCGGTCGTAGTGGCACCAATCATCTGAATTTTACCGCGGGCCAGGGCTGGCTTTAGGATGTTGCCAGCGTCCATAGCACCTTCGGCAGCACCGGCGCCAACAATTAGGTGCATTTCGTCAATAAACACGATTGTCTTGTTATCGTTCTCTAATTCAGCCATCACCTTTTTAAGGCGCTCTTCAAACTCACCACGGTACTTGGTGCCAGCAAGCATGCCAGCCAGATCAAGCATCATAATGCGCTTATCGAGGAGGCTATCGGGCACGTCCTCAGCCACAATACGCTGAGCCAGGCCCTCAACGATTGCCGTCTTTCCAACGCCAGGCTCACCAATCAGCACTGGATTGTTTTTGGTGCGTCGGTTCAAAATGGTGATCACGCGGCGAATCTGCGGCTCGCGGCCCACAACAGGATCGAGCTTGCCAGAGCGAGCCTGAGCGGTGATATCAGTGCCATAAAAATCGAGCGTTGTCTTACGGCCTTTTTTGCCGCCCCGGCGACGCGTTTCAGCCATGCGGTCTTCATCTTCGTATTGCTGACGGTTCAAAAACTGTTCAAGCTCATTCATGATCGCATCGACATCAATGCTCATGTCGCGCAGCAGCACCGTTGCACGGGCATTCTTTTGGCTCAGTATGCTGTAAAGAATATGTTCAGTGCCACAAAATTCTTGGTTAAAATCTTGAGCCGTATCGTACGCCATGCGCAGCGTAAGCTTCGCGGTTTCACTGAGGCCTTTCGCACCAGCGTTAATAACCAATGGCTTAGGCGCTACGTTTAAGGCAACACGAGCGCGATCAAGTGTAACACCGGCGCCTTCAAGAAGCTTTGCCCCCATGCTGCTTTCTTGAGCCAATACACCGAGCAGTAGGTGTTCCGTACCAACGTAGGCACTGCCAAAACTGCGGGCAATCGCATCGGCGTGCTTAAGGCTTTGTAGCGCATTGTTGGTCAAGTGATTCAAAAAATCTTGGAAATCTGCTGATCCGGGCATCATAATTTTTTGCCACCTTCCTAAGATGCCTTATTTGTAAACGTCTGCATCTGTAAATACTATGATAAGAAATTAGCACTCCTGCGTCAAGAGTGCTAATTTCGGTGTTCGCAGGCAGTGCCCAGCGAGTCTTCGGTTACTGGTCTTCGCCGTGCTCTTCAATCGCCTCGAGCAGGCTGTTTTCGAGTTCGCTCTTCTTTTTGAGCTTTGGAGCTTGTGGCTTCTTTGCGGCCTCTGGCGCGACAGTGACTGATGCCGGTGCTGGCGCTTCCTGCTCGGCAGCGATGTCCAGTTCGTAACCGGTCAGCTTGCTGGCCAAGCGAACGTTCTGCCCGCCCTTACCGATGGCAATGCTCAGCTGGTCTTCGGGTACGATGACCTTGGCTTTCTTGTCTTCGCCTTGAATCTCGACACGCGAAACCTTGGTCGGGCTGAGGGCATTGGTGATGTACGCCTGTGGGTTTTCATCCCACACGATGATGTCAATCTTCTCTTGCTCGCCGATTTCGCTCATAACAGCGTTAACGCGAGTACCGTGACCACCAACAAACGTGCCGACAGGGTCAACGCCAGGAACGGTGCTGTTTACGGCCAGCTTGGTGCGCACGCCAGCTTCGCGGGCAATGCCCTTGATCTGTACGGCGCCACTTTCCATTTCGGGCACTTCGGCGCGGAACAGCCACTCAATAAACTGGGTGCAGCCGCGCGAAACAACCAGCTGCGGACCACGCGGGCCACGCTCAACATCCTTCAAGAAGACCTTAAGGCGCTGGCCTGGGTAGTAACGCTCGCCCTGAATTTGCTCGCTGCGCGGCATAATACCTTGTGCCTTACCAAGCTCCATGCGGACGATGTTGCCTTCTACGCGGCCAACAAGGGCGTTAATAACAGTACCGATCTTGTCCTCGAACTCGTTCATGACGATTTCGCGCTCGGCTTCGCGGAGGCGCTGCAAGATAACTTGCTTGGCGGTCTGAGCAGCGACGCGGCCAAAGTTGCTGACCTTTTCGTGCACTTCTACTTCGTCGCCAATCTGGGCGTCCTTTTTGAGGGTCTGGGCTTCGGCCAGGCTGAGCTCGTAAGCTGGGTTCTCGACCTTCTCGACAACTTCTTTGGCAACGAAGGCGTCAACGTCACCGGTGTTGAGGTTCATAGTTACGCGCACTTCTTGCTCGCGCTCACCGTAGTCACGGCGGTAGGCGGCAGCCAAAGCTTGCTCAACCACTTCCTGGACTGTTTCTTCCGGAAGGTTTTTCTCTTCGGCGATAGCCCGAATGGCCAGCGCCAGCTGTTTCATGTCTAAGTCCATGATGTTCCTTTCTTTTATATTCCTATCAAATTGTAAGGAGCTGATACGAAAAAAGCCGACCGCTGTGGCCGACTGCTTCATTCATAATAACAGACTGACTAGGCCGATGCAAGGCGAAGCTCAATCCTATGCTCCGCCTCATATCTGAAAGTGCTGCCTGCTAGTTTCTCCGCCCTGCGCGGTAGACGTCGCTTATTTTTGTTGCCAGGCCAGTTGTGGCATCAACGACATAATCAGCAGCTTCGACATTCGTAAATCCTATTCTTAGAAATATACGAGGCTTAGATTGTCGAACGGTACTAACCAGTTATATATGTACACCGAACCACTCGGATGGTAGTAGAACATAACATACCCAGCCTTCTCGCTACAGTGTGCCCATGCAGCTTTTGTCTTATAGGGTATCACTCCTATTATTTTCATGCTGTCGGAGCCAAGAGCAGCGGTCCCTGTCTCTGTTACTGACTTCAGTGCACCATTTTGCCACATTTGATAGGTATAAGCAGCGTTGTCCGTTGTCCAGGCGTCAAAGCTTGCGCCATTTTTGCTTGCGCAGAACTCGGGGGTTGGACGTCGATATGCTGCGGTAGTCGAAGTACCTGATGCAGGTGATGGGGCTGTGCTACTAGTGTTCGGCATAGCCGTTTTTGGGTCGTTTGTGACAGTAGTAGAAGAAGATGGAGCTGCTGGCGGACTAGTCGCAGTAGAACGACTCGTTGGGGCTGGGGTCGTACTAGTGCTTGCTGCCGGTGCTGATGTAGTATTTGGCGCCGGTGGGACCACGTGATTATCTGTTACGACACTCTTGAGCGTGCCAGCGAGCTTTTCACGATCCTCAGATACAAGCCCTCCCGATACAGTTTTGTTGGCGCTAATATTGCTTTGATCATGGGCGGTCTTGTTCATTGACATGACCCTCCAAGCACCAACACCGATAACAGCAAATACGGCCACGGCAATGCATAAAACTTCCCAGCTTACAAACCCCTGTTCATTATACTTCTTTATTATGCGCACTTGTACCGTCCT
This sequence comes from Saccharimonadales bacterium (SeqCode), assembly GCA_036526215.1. GTDB lineage: Bacteria > Patescibacteriota > Saccharimonadia > Saccharimonadales > UBA4665 > JARIHD01. The sequence goes on along the minus strand of DATCYV010000015.1, from coordinate 2,929 downwards.
TTCTTTGAGATAAGCCTATTTTAAGCATTACCTCAATGTGATTCAAGCCAATTTGCGTAAAGTTGAAGGTGGGTAAAGGGTCAGCGGTGTATCATACCGGCCGTCGAAGTACTTTTGGTTTTTCTTTTGAGCCTTACCACACTCAAAGAACCTATATTCCGCTCGCTTGCCCGCCGGGTTAATGTCTTTTTGCTGATTGGCGCCGCCGCGCTAAGATGCTGATGCTCGTCCAGGCCACAGTTTCAATCATCGTTGTTGCCCTAGTCGCCGCACGAGCTGTAAATATTTTGAGCTAAGCCGCGTACCATGCGCTGGTTTGCTCATCTGTCATGCTAGAATGAAACAATGAGCAAAAAAGTGAAGCGTTTATTTGAGGGTTTTCAGCCCAGCAACTACAAACTTGAACTTACGCCCGATGCTGAAAGCATGACCGTTAGCGGCATGGTTGTCATCACCGGTCATAAGGCGGGCCGCCCCTCGCAGCGGATTACCCTACACCAACACGACCTAAAAGTAACGCAGGCTACGATTGCCCGCCACGACAAAAAGACCACCCGCGAAGTGCCCGTAACGCGCATCGCCCACCATGGTAGCTTCGATGAAGTCCGCTTGCACACCGATGAGCTGCTCTACCCCGGCCAGTACACTTTGACGCTGCGCTTCACCGCCAAAGTGTCCGACGGTATGCACGGCATTTACGCCAGCACCTTTGAGCTCGATGGCAAAAAGGCCAAGATCGTTTCAACCCAATTCGAGAGCCACCATGCGCGCGAAGGTTTTCCGTGCATTGACGAGCCTGAAGCCAAGGCTACCTTTGATCTAACCCTTACCTCGCCCGCCAATGAGGCCGTGATTGCCAACACCCCTATCGCCTCGCAAACCGAGAAGAACGGAAAGCTCGTCACTACCTTTGAAACAACACCTAAAATGTCGACCTACCTGCTAGCCTTCGTGTACGGCCAGCTGCATTGCCGCGAAACCAAGACGGACAACGGTGTTGATGTTCGCGTATGGGCCACCAAAGCTCAGCCAATTGAATCGCTCGACTTTAGTCTGGATATCGCCAAGCACGCCATCGAATTCTTTGACGATTACTACGGGGTGCCCTACCCGCTCGCCAAGTGCGATCACGTCGCCATCCCCGACTTTTCGGCCGGCGCCATGGAAAACTGGGGGCTTATCACCTACCGCGAGCGCTGTTTGCTGGTCGATCCCAAAACTGCCTCACAGAGCGGCCGTGAATACGTTTGTTCGGTGATTTGTCATGAGCTTTCACATCAATGGTTCGGCAACCTCGTTACCATGAAGTGGTGGGACGACCTATGGCTGAACGAGAGCTTCGCAAACGTTATGGAATACGTCGCTCCGGGCGCCCTACACCCTGAATGGCAAGTATGGAACACGTTTATTACGGCCGAGGGGCTGTCGGCACTACGCCGCGATTCGACCGCTGGCGTGCAGGCCGTCAAAACCGAGGTGCATCACCCAGACGAAATCTCAACGCTCTTCGACCCGTCAATCGTGTACGCCAAGGGCGCACGGCTGATCAACATGCTCATGCATTACCTAGGTGAAGAAGATTTTCGCAAGGGGCTGAAGACCTACTTTACCAAGCACGCCTACGGCAATACTCAGGGGAGTGACCTGTGGGCAGCCCTCAGCGAAGCTAGCGGTAAAGATGTTGCCGCCTTTATGAACCCGTGGCTGCTGCACTCCGGCTTTCCGGTTGTGAGCGCCGCCCAAGAAGGCAAAGAGCTTAAACTTACCCAACAGCATTTTCTTATGGACCCCAGTAAAACCGATCCAGAGCGTATCTGGCCGGTCCCCCTGCTGAGCAGCAACCCGGACGTTCCAGCACTGCTTGAATCAGCCGAGACTACGGTCGAGCTGCAATCAGATGAATACATCCGCCTGAACCAAGGCGCTATCGGCCATTACATCGTGCACTATGCAAACTCCAAGCACGCCAGTGCTATTGCCAGTATGGTCTCAAACAAAATACTCGACGCCGCTGAGCGCCTTATGCTGCTAAGCGACAGTTCCATGCTTGGCCGCGCTGGCGCGCAGTCGTTTGCCGCCAGCCTCAAGCTGCTTGAGCATTATACGCAGGAAGATAGCGAGCCGGTGTGGGACATCATTTCGCTGGTTCTGGCCGACTGTCGCCGTTTTGTCGATGTCGACCCTGACCTCGAAGAACCCATTAAGGCACTGATCCGCACTTTGGTCGAAGAGCAATATAAGCGCCTCGGCTGGAACGAGCAACCGGGCGAGCCAAGCCAAGATACTAAACTGCGCGCCAACATCATCGGCCTCGGCGTGTATGCCGAGCATCCTGAGATCAAGAAGCGTGCACTTGAGCTGTTTGAAGCGTACAAAAACGACACGCAAAGCGTCCCTGCCGAACTGCGCGGCATTATCTTTGGCGCCGCCATCCGTAACCACGTAAACGGCGCGTTTGACTACCTACTCGATCTAGACAGCAAAACTAACAACGTCGACCTCAAGCAGGAGATTATGAGTGCGCTCACCCTTACCAAACAGCCCACCGAAGTCACCGTTCTGCTTGAGCGCCTGAAAGATAGTGGCAAAGTCCGCCAGCAAGATGTTGATCACTGGCTCGTATACTTGCTACGCAACCGCTACGCCCGCGAGCAAGCCTGGAAGTGGCTCCAGGACAACTGGCAGTGGATCGAAGAAACCTTTTCCGGCGACAAATCGTACGACTACTTCCCACGCTACGCCGCGAGCGCCTTTAGTACGCAAAAACTGCTCGACGAGTACAAAGCCTTCTTTGAGCCGCTCAAAGACCAACCAATCTTGACCCGTAACATTGTTATGGGCATCGAAGAAATCGAAAACCGCGTTGCGTGGCTGGCCCGCGACCTGAGCGCTGTTAAGGCATACTTTACAGCACGTTAGCGACAGCGTT
>DATCYV010000014.1:0-4311 GCA_036526215.1 Saccharimonadales bacterium (SeqCode) | reverse complement strand
CAAGCGCATGCTTTACAACATCTGGGTTCAAAAAGAAGGCCAAGGGCCACGAGCTATACAGCAAAGCGGCCAGTGCGGCGAGCCAAACAACGGGGCGATTATATACTTGCTGGATGTAGTGCTTCATGGGTGTGCGTTTCTGACTTGATTGTAGCATCTTTAGGCTGATGGTTTGCCCTGGGATGGCAGGCAAGAGCGGAGCAACCCATGATGATATTTGTATAATGCAGCCAATCGTGTTATAGTTACATATATGTATAGGTATAGGCCCGAAGAATATGGCAGCCAACCAGAAGATTATCTGCCGCCATCAAGCTCTGCAGATGCGCGCGCTCGCAGAGGTCGAGCTGCCGTTCTAGGCGGCTTGGCCACCGGATTTTTTGCCATAGGCGGCCTTACGTGGGCAGCCATTAGTAGTGGCGAATCCACTCCTAACGCCAGCCCTGCGCCAAGCACCAGTGCCAAGCCCTTCACCCCAACACCAGAAACAACTACAGTTGCGGCATCACCGTCAATGACCGAAAGCGCATTGCCCAGCAACGCATCACCTACCACCGAGGCTACGGTCGTGCCTACTACCGACTCCGTAACCAGGCTTCAGGCTGCCGCAGACATTTTGGATAAGAGTGGCTGCTACGCAGGAGGCTCAACCTATGACGGTCGTATCATAGTTAAGGGCAAAAAAGTTGACCAACTCAACCTTGACATCGTGACGGACGGCATAAACCCAGAAAGCAACGTTCCGGGCATCAAGCGAGAACTTGGCGTTGTCATCTTGGATCTTGATTCAAACGGCATGCCGACAGGCAAAATTTTTACCGATAATGTGCCGACTGGCAATCCTGGCCTCACTCGGGCACACATTCCGGCATCAGCGCCAGGTGAACCTCTGCAAGTCGCAGTCGTAGCACGAGCAACCAATCTGCAGACGGGTGAGGTAATTACTAGCACAACTGCTTGTACCGGTCCGGCCGCTACGCTTGATTCTGACGGCAAGGGCGGCTTTGATACATCCAAGGTTCAATTTGGTGGCCTTGATCGCAATGGCAGCCTGTTCAGCTCCGTGCCAGTCGATGCCTATCCAAACGCTCACCTCGTCCCTATCGGCTAGTCAGCACGTTGTCGCTTCTTTTTTGAAACCCGCTTACGCGCTGTAAGCCACCACAATTTAGCAAACCGCCCGAGCACGATCAGCAGGGATATTGCTCCCGGAAGGGTAAACAGCCACATCCACAGGGGTACGGTATTTGGCGTCCAGATATACCATGCCAGCGGGAACAGCGTGCCTATGAGCACTGCGAGCAGGCTAAAGGCCGCTTGCCATCTGAGACGACGGTATAGCTCGTGTACGACATCATCGTCGCGGGTATTTTTGAGCACCGCCAATGCAAAGGCCAGCATACAAGCCAGAAAGGCAAAAGCCGGGGCACTTGCGTACCCGGCAATTTGTGCCGCCGTTTTATTGCCATCTTTCATGGCATTGTAGCGGTCGACATCGGTATTAAATTGGTCAACGGTGTCGGCCAAGGCGCTGTTGGCCGACTCAAAAGTGTTAATATCCTTGCTGAGGGCCGCTTGGCGCCAAGCATAAATTTGAGGGATCATTTTACCTATATCTTGCCGGACTTTTTCGACTGCGCTCCGGGTGCCGCCAGTTTCGCCAATGCTCGCGAGCTGGTCGTAGGCCGCTTTAACCTGGCCTTGGGCCGTCGAGGCACGGTCGGCGAACTGGGCATAGAATTGGTCGTCTGGCAGGCTGCCGGTACTGTCCACAAAGCTCCAGAGCGCCTCAACCGCCTGGCTGGTTTTTGCCATGGCAGTCTCATCGTTGCTATTAGCGTATGCGGGCAGGGCAAAGCCAAGCAAAACAGCCGCACAAGCGGCCAGGCTACAGATCTGCAAAGATACCTTTAAACGCTGCATATGACTACCCATTAGCATAGCATGAGGCAGCTAATTATACAGACAATAACAGGGGTAGTTCGGCGCCCAAATTGCGGGCCCAACACTGCATATGCTATACTGGCACGAGTAGAGACCCTACCTATGTTAGTCAGATTTTTGAGCTTTATAGCTTCGCTGATCGGCACCGGCCGATATAAAACAGTTTTACTGTCTTGCTTGGTTTTGGTTTTATCACTTACGAGTTTTACGTATCTTATTTTTCATGGCAGCGGGGGAAACGCTCAAGACGCCTCCAGTAGTACCGTCCGCCAAAAGGACGGTCTTGGTACGCAGTCGTTCGCGCCGCAACTTGGCAGCAACCGCAAGCAAGAAACAAAACCGCAGCTACAGACAACGCAATCCGGCGACAGCAGTACAAATACTAATACGACCAAAAACAGCCCGCAGCCCACAACTGGCGCAGATAACGATAGGCCGCAAAACCAGCAAGCAGCATTTGACTTCACCTTAAACGTCAGCAATCTTACACTTGCAGCCGGCAGCACAAGCGATCCCATTACCGCCTCCACCAGCGACAATACAGCCGTAAACTGGCAAGTCGCTACCGACAACGATGCATTTGCTCACGTAACCCTTAACCAAAGCAACACCGCAGCCGCCAGTCTCGAGGTGCAAACCACCAAAGACGCGCCAACCGGCAAGCCAATTACCATCACCCTGACGGCACGCGACGCCACACGCAATATTAATCTGTCTAAATCGATTACGGTTACCATACAATAACTATGGCCGACTCGTTTACCTGTACCAAAGCCATTATTTTAGTCGCCGGCTTTGGCACGCGCAGGCTGCCGATCACCAAAGCTATCGAAAAGTGCATGCTGCCTATTGGTGACCGGCCGATTGTTGATTATGTAGTCGAGGACTGTCTGAAAGCAGGCGTTACCGACGTTTACTTTGTGGTTGGCGAGGAATTTGGCCAGCTCAAGCAATATTATGGCCGTCATCAGTTACTCGAAGAATACCTGCGTGACCGCAATAAGACCGCTGAGCTTGCAGAAGTCTTGGCTCTGGCCGAAAAAGCCCGCTTTCATTACGTCATTCAAGACCAGCACCAGCCATACGGCACCGCCACACCAGTCGCGCTGTGCGAACACCTGATCGGCGACGACGAACTGGTGTTAGTGGTAGGCGGTGACGATTTTATCTACCATCCAGATGGCAGTTCCGAGATGGCACGTTTGCTTACGGCCATGAAGCAGGCCAACGTGACCACCGGGATGCTGACCGCTCAGGTACCGATTGCAGAGGTTGGCCGCTACGGCACCATGCAAACGCACACTGACGATCAAGGGAACCTTATCTTTGAAAAGATCATCGAGCACGCCACGCCCGAAACAGCCCCCAGCAACCTGATAAACGTTTCAAAATACGTCTTTGACCACGACGCACTCGACTGCGCCAAAAAAGTGCTCGAATTGCCACCTGCCAAAAATGGCGAGTACCAGATCACCGAAGCGGTGAATCTGTACTCGCAAACCAAGCCCGTATTGGTGCTGCCCGCAAGCGGCGAATACCTCGACGGGGGCACCACTTTGGGCTGGCTCGCGGCGAATAACCGCGTGGTATCCGGCAAGTAGAAACCCTACAGCTCTTTTATGAGAGGGCAAGAAAAGAGAAATGCGACCTGAGCTATACAGCAGAGGTCGCATTTCGTATCGTTATGTTACTAGACTTTCTTACTAAAATCAATGAGTCTTTGCTCTTTTGTAATGATCATGACGCGCCGAACTTTCTTGAAGTCATTGAAGCGGCGTTCAATTTCGGCAATGCATTTTTGCTGGGGTATTTTAGACCCGCGAATATCAAAGATAATGTAAGGTGATTGCTTAAGCGCAGAACGGAAACTATGCTCAATAGTGTATTTACCGTTGCTCTTTGGGCTTTTCATTTCCCATTCCAGCCCAAGCATTTTTATGTCTGGAGTGCGTGCGCCGTTCCGCTGGGCCGGTGGTAATAGCTCCACATCAAAACCTTGTTCAGTCAGAAAAACGGCTATTGCATTTTCGTGCGTATGCAGAACCACGCCATTCGGTGTTATTTTTCCCTGTTTCATCGCCGGTATTATACTGCATTGTCCCCGTGTATAATCAAACGCTCGGCTGGCTTGCGGCTAATAACCGCGTAGTGGGCAGCGATATAGCACAACCATATTGTCATCACCCCCCCGATCTCGTACAATAAAACCATAAGCACGGAGTAAAACAACAGTATGTCCCGATTGCCAACCCCCGGCCAAGACAACGGCACCTGGGGCGCTATCCTCAACGACTACCTCAGCCAAGCCCACAACACCGACGGTAGTCTCAAGCCCGGTATTGTTAGTAGTAATCACCTGGACGCCAC
>DATCYV010000013.1:0-6831 GCA_036526215.1 Saccharimonadales bacterium (SeqCode) | reverse complement strand
GATAGTAGCAATCACGTGCTCTGGGTTGACGACCTCAACGTCGGCGTTTACTTGGATATCTTTAGCCTTAACAGCACCCTTGCCGTCTTTTACAATGCGCAGGGCTTGTGGCTCATCGCCGTACACGCGGAAACGTACACCCTTAAGGTTAAGCATGATGTCGACAACATCTTCCTTAACGCCCTTCACCGTGGTGAACTCGTGGGTTGCGCCCTCGATTTTGAAACTCGTAACAGCAGCGCCGGCAATGCTCGAAAGCAAAACGCGACGGAGGCTGTTGCCAAGGGTCATACCGTAGCCGCTGTGCAGAGGCTCAACAGCAAAAGTGCTGCTAGTAGCGCTGTGGTCATCTACACGAACGAGACCCGGTGTGTGAATCATTTTTGACATTCTAATTCTTCCTCCCTTAGCGTGAGTAATATTCTACGATTAATTGCTCGTTGATATCCGGTTCAGCTTCTTCTCGAGTAGGAAGGCCAGTGACGGTTACTGCGACCTTCTTGCGGTCAACCTTCAACCAGCCTGGAAGGCTGCTTGGTGCCGGGCTGACATCATCAATTTTCTTGAAGTATTCGCTTTCTTTGCTGTGCGGGCGAACGACAAATTCGTCACCTGGGCGCAAACGAAGTGATGGGACATCAACACGACGGCCGTTCACCATAAAGTGACCGTGAGTCACAAGCTGACGGGCTGCGCGACGGCTTGGAGCAAATCCAGCGCGATACACAGCATTGTCAATGCGGCGCTCAAGGAGTTGAAGCAGGACTTCACCTGACTGACCCTGTTTGCGAGTCGCTTCCTTCATGAGGTTACTAAACTGACGCTCCAAAAGGCCGTACAAACGCTTAACTTTCTGCTTCTCGCGAAGCTGCAAAGCGTATTGGCTTGGCTTGCTGGGGCGGCGACCATTGCCCTGCTGACCAGGGGTAGTTGGACGCTTAACGAGTGCTTTGTGTGCCTTGGGGTGCAACGCATAGCCTTCGCGGCGTGACATCTTTACGATAGATTGAGTATCTCGTGCCATATGCTTTACCTAAATGCGACGTGCTTTCTTAGGTCGAACGCCACCGTGTGGCACGCCAGTTACGTCAACAATTCGTTCTACTTGGATGTCCAAGCCGCTGAGCGCGCGGATAGCGGCGTCACGACCCAAACCAACACCCTTGATAAATACCTCTGCCTTGCCAAAACCGTGCAGGTTCTTGGCAACCTGGCCGGCCTTTTCGGTTGCGACCTGGGCGGCGTAAGCAGTGCCCTTCTTGGAGCCACGGAAGCCACAGCCACCGGCGCTTGCAGCGCTCAAAGCACCGCCTTGGGCGTCGGTAAAGGTGACAATGGTGTTGTTAAACGTAGCCAAAATGTGCACCTGACCAAAAGGTACAGAGCGCTTGGCTTTCTTCTTCTTTGCTGCTGTATTAGTTACTTCTGCCATATCTCTATAACCTTATCCTAAGTCTTTGAAGGTGCCTTCTTGGCGGTACCACCAACAGTCGTCTTGCGACCCCGGCGAGTGCGGGCGTTGGTCTTGGTTCGCTGGCCATGCGCAGGCAAGTTTGCCTTGTGGCGCAAACCACGGTAGGCATTGATGTCCTTCAAGCGCTTAATATTGCTGGTTACGATACGCTGCAATTCACCTTCTACGGTGTAGTGCTCGTTAATGTAGTCTTGGATCCGGGCAATTTCTGCGTCGGTCAAGTCTTTTACACGAACAGTTGGCTCAACCTTGGCGGCTGCCAAAATGTCGTGGCTGGTCTTTGGACCAATACCGTACACGTAAGTAAGGGAAACCCAGACTTGCTTGTCGGTTGGGATGGTAACACCTGAAATTCGTGCCATAACTAACCCTGCCTCTGCTTGTGCTTAGGCTTTAACTTGTTGATAACGTAAAGCTTAGCCTTACCACCACGGCCACGGCTTTTGCGCCAAACGAGTTTGTCGTCTGGGCTGATCTTTTTGACACTTGCACGCACTTTCATGCGGATCATGCTCCTTCCAGCGATGACTCACTGCTTATATTGTTATTAAAAGTAAGACCTTCGCGCGAATGGTCTTACTAAGATTTGCGATAGGTTATGCGACCCTTCGTAAGATCGTAAGGTGTCAGTTCAACCGTCACGCTGTCACCGGGGACAATGCGAATGTAATGCTTGCGCATCTTACCGGCAACATGGGCTATTATCTTGTGGCCGTTCTCAAGTTCGACACGAAATTGAGTACCCGGAAGGGTCTCAATAATCGTACCTGTCAACTCGATAACTTCTTTATTGGCCATAAGTGTATAACAAGAGTTGATTATACCAGCTCTCACTGTTGATTACAACAATTTTAAAGAGTTTTGGTTTTGCGGCGAAACGGAATGAGGCTAAACCGGCGCTTCTTAGGGTTTTGTTCATCGTGCTTGTCGAGATCAGTAAAGAACTCTGGGTCAGCATATTGGTCGTAGGTGACCATCAAGGCACGTGATTCGACAGCGCGCAGCGTTTCGAGCGATACCGCAACCAAAATTAGTACGCTTGTGCCCTGTATGGCAATACTGCTACTCACAAACATCTGAGCCAGAATAGGTGCCATAGCCAAAAAGCCCAACGCAATAGCACCAAAGAGCGTTAATCGGTTGACTGTTTTGCTCAGGTACTTCTCGGTTGTGTGGCCAGAGCGCACGCCCTCGACAAATCCACCCTGCTTTTGCAGGTTCTCAGCGATTTCTTTGCTGTTAAAGGTAATACTCGTGTAAAAGAACGTAAACAGAAAGACTAGCAAGAAGTACGCAGCCGGATAGATGAACGGCTCCCAACCACCCTTAGCAAAAGTGGTCGAATTTGGTGCCTGGAACCAGCTAACGAGGTTTTGGCCCCAATGCGCCCAGTTGGCATTGTGACTGTTCGAAAGCAGCTGCCCAACAAATGGCGGCACACTCAAGAACGCCACGGCAAAGATGATCGGCACCACACCGGCAGTAATTAGCTTGACCGGCAGCACGGTAGTAACGCCGCCATAGGTACGATTACCCTGCACGCGCTTAGCATAATTGATAGTAATGCGGCGTGATGCCTCGTTGATCATCACCACAAACCACGTTGCCAGAAGCACCGCTACGAGCATAATTAGCGCGAAGATCAAACCGCCCTTGCTAACCGGTAGCGACCAGCCCCATAGCGCCCAGTGGCTGTGGCCGTCAAATACATTCGACCAGATCTGCGCAGCAGCACCAGGCAAACTACTCACAATACCCACTGTAATAAGCAGCGAGATACCATTCCCTACGCTCTGTTCAGTAATCTGTTCGCCCAGCCACATGAGAAGCATAGAGCCACCGGTAAGCACGGCAACCATAAGCGCCCACTGCAAAATAGAGGCATGCGCCGTAATATCACCTATGCCACCCACTTGCTGCGCGTATTGGCGCACCAGATAAATAGCACCAATAGACTGTAAAATTGCTAGCGGAAAGGTTAAGACACGAGTCATCTGGTTGATCTTCTTTTGACCGTATTCGCCTTCCTTTTGCAGGTTTTCAAGCTTTGGAATCGCCTTGGTGAGTAATTGCATGATGATCGACGCGTTAATGTACGGGCCAAGACCGGCAATCATGATCGAGAAGTTGGCCAGCGCGTTACCAGACAGCACATTAATAAAGCTGATCAGCTGCGAAGATGAGTTTTGGCTCGCACTGTTAAACAGGTTTTCAAGTACCTGCTTTAAGGTTTGCGGATCACTGAGCGGCACCGGAATGTGCGCCAAAATACGAAATACCAACAAAATACCAAGCACGACCAAAATGCGTTTGCGCATGTCGCCGTGGCTCATTGAACGCCAGATAACCTTCCAGTTCATGAATCTATTGTACCCTACCTTCGATAAAAGTCTGTATTATTGTTGCCGCCTGCCGGCTTGACTATGGCTAGTATACATAATAAAGCCAAGTTATATAAAGAGTTTTTGCCTGGACGTATCATATTTAACTGAACATCTTTTGCGCATTTTGCATACTGTAGCTATATACCCTTTGGGGTAGGAGGTAGCTATGGAGGTTCCAGCCATCCATCGCTTGGCTCGTAGGCACTTCGAGAATGCCTCAGCCATGAGCCAAAGCATGCAAAATCTGCGTGACGAGCTTCGGGTTATTAAGGCTGAGCAGCGTACCCGTCGTGCACAAAGTATGCGCACACTTGTCGAAACTGCATTTGACCGCAGCATACAGAAACGGCAAGAGGCCAGCCGGACATTACTAGAGAGCCGCCGTACATCACAGGTAGTCCGAGACCGCGAGCGGCGCCTGACAAGCCTGGAGCGACGCGTGCGTTCGGCAGTCGGCAAAGCTCATATCTTTATTCACCTCGCTCGGCGAGCTAGTGGCGGTCATATATACGCTAAACACCAGGCAGATACCTTTTGGAAAAAGGAAATATAAACCACAGGTGGTCAAGTACTGCATCACACTGGTGGGATTGGAGGGGCTCGAACCCCCGACCTCTTGAATGTGAATCAAGCGCTCTAGCCAGCTGAGCTACAATCCCATCGCCTAGCCACCATAGTACCGCATAATAGTACACCGGGCAATACCCCTGTTGACATCGCCCGGTGTTTTTGGCGCGGATGATTAAAGGCCGCTTTTAAATGCCGCTTCGAGCGTCTGGCGGGCAGATCGCATTGCCGTCTTAAAAGCCGCGTCGTTTGCCTGCTCTGCTGCATTGCGGGCTTGAGCCAAGGCTTTTACTTGGTCGCCCACTTTTGCGTCATCCTTGCGGGCTGCAGTATAGGTTTCACGAGCTGTTTTGAGCGCACCGCGGAAAGTAACACGGATAGTAGCCGACTGCGTTGGCGTGGCGCTACAGCTGTTTTGGGCTGTCGTCTCGGCCGCTGTAACAGCCGTCTTAAAAGCTGTTAATTGACTTAAAATGGTTGCCTGGCGACCAGAGATGACGCCCTGGACGCCTGCACGGAACGTAGCCCTTGCTGCGTCGTTTGCGCTGCGGCGCGCAGCCACTGCCTTATTCACCGCAGCTTCGTATGCTGTCACGGCAGCTTTCTCGGCATCGGTCGTAGCCTTGGCCTCGAGCTTTGTAAAGTCAGCCTGGCGCGTCGTATCCCACTCGGCACGCTTTGCGGCAAGCTCACTATCCCATTTGTCATGATTACTCGTAAAAGTACTCGTACGGTTACTAAAAGCTTGGGTCAGCTTGGCTTCTTGGTTGGAAACGCCAGCATTTACTGTGTTGATAATCGACGACAAGTTCGTACAAAACGTCCCTTCGTTTGTAGCGGCGACAGCTGCCGATGGCACAACCATGAGGCCCACGGCAACCAACGAAAGACCCACATAGGTGACTTTAGAGATTCGACTCATTGTATGCCCCTCCTACATTACTCGCGGCTTGATCTGTTGACTGAGCCGTTGCTTGGTACGTGTTCATGTACTTATTGTCAATCGCCGACTCGTCGCTGCTATCTTGCTGGACCAGGCTGTCCACGCTGGCGGCGGTGCCTTGCTGGACCTGTGCAGTTTGGTTGGCCGTCTTGTTTGACGACGCGTTTTTGTTGGTTTGGTGGCGGTGATAGGCGACGTATCCTACACCCCCGGCAAGTGCAATGACTACAATCACCACAAATGCTTCGACTACCGAGAATCCTTGTTGGGGCTTCTTCATAGCGCTGCTTCCTTGATTACTAATATACTCATTGTACTGCTCATGTTTATAATTGACGAGTATCACAGTAAAAAATTACTATAGCGCTTACGCTTAACTGTCTGTAAAATAGACGGGTTAAGCAGGAGATTTCAGATATGACCGCATGGCTGTTATTGGCAGGCGCTATCGTTACCGAGATTATCGCAACAACCTTCCTAAAGATTGCCGACGGGTTTACTAAGCCCGGCCCATCTATCATTGTTGTCGTCGGCTACGTCGTCTCTTTTTGGATGGCGTCGCTGGCAATGAAAACCATTCCCTTAAGCATCACCTACGCAATTTGGTCGGGCATAGGCACATTGGCTATCTCCCTCATAGCTGTCTTGTTTATGCGCGAACCTATAAGCGGCCTTAAAGTGCTCGCCATCTTGCTCATTATTGGCGGTGTTGTGCTGCTTAACTTGCTGTCATCAGAAGGCGCTACAAGCTAGAACTTAATGTTACTCTCTGAAACGCTGATAAGCGGTATACTGTTACTCATAAATGAGGGATACCTATGAACAAAATTGCTAAAATTATCGCAGTGCTCGATGTGTTGCTCCTTGTGGGATTGGGCTATGCTGTCTGGCATCGAGCTAACGAGCCTTCTACGGCACAAAAACAAGCAATACTGCATACCACTAGCTCGGTAATCTCAAGTAAAGCAAGCACTAGCGTGGGCGGCGCTCCGACCTTGGGCGAGCTGAGTGCTCGCAACGACAAACGTCGCGCTGATGCCTCCCTGCTCCTCGGCGCCACCAACGAATACGCCACGAGCAACAACGGCCAATTGCCAAAGAGCATCGGGAGCGGCAAGCTACAAGGCGGCGCTGGCACAAGCCGCCAATTTGCTGTCATGTACGGCACCGAAAAGGTTAGCGGTGCGTACGGAGCTACCTGCGTCGCCAGCTAATACTGATTGTTTACGCTTTGGCTTCAAGACGCTGTACGCGCAGGTCAATGTCTTGTACTTGCACCGACAAATCGGTTACCGCAGCTTTGACAACCTTCACGTCTGAGCTTAGCTCATCGAGTCGCACTTCGATTCGCGCAACCTGCCCAGGCAACACCATGAGCGGCTGAAGTACATCCATAATTGCATCAAATTTACTATTCATATCTTCTAGTAGTATATCAGTATAATGTGTTGAATCGTCCATAG
>DATCYV010000012.1:0-2944 GCA_036526215.1 Saccharimonadales bacterium (SeqCode) | reverse complement strand
GCCCGTCTGGGCTTTTTGCGTGATGTTGGCTTGAACTACCTGACGCTTCTGCGCAGCGCCACGACCTTGAGTGGTGGTGAGGCGCAGCGTATTCGCCTGGCAACACAGATTGGCTCTGGTTTGCAGGGCGTGTTGTATGTGCTGGACGAACCAAGCATTGGTTTGCACCAGCGTGATAACGACCGTTTGATCGCAACACTCAAGCACTTGCGTGACCTGGGCAACACCGTGCTGGTGGTTGAACACGACGAAGACACCATCCGTACTGCAGATTACCTCTTGGATATCGGCCCGGGTGCCGGTGTGCACGGCGGTCACGTGGTTGCGAGCGGTACGCCAAGCGAGGTTGCGCATAATCCTGCCAGCATCACCGGCCAGTATCTGCAAGGCGTCAAAAAGATTGCGGTTCCCAAGAAGCGCCGCGCCGGCAATGGCAAACAGCTCGTCATCCGCGGTGCGCGCGAAAACAACCTGCGCAATGTAGATGTCGAGATTCCGCTTGGCCAGCTGGTGGTAGTCAGCGGTGTATCCGGCTCGGGTAAGTCCAGCCTGATCAACGACATTCTAGCCAAGGAACTCCAGGCTCGCCTCATGCGCGCCAACACGGTGCCCGGCCGTCACGACGACATCGAGGGCATTAAGCAACTCGACAAAGCCATTATTATTGACCAGTCGCCCATTGGCCGCACGCCGCGCTCTAACCCGGCAACCTACACCGGTTTGTTTACGCCGATCCGCGAGCTGTTTGCCAGCACGCCCGAAGCGAAATTGCGCGGTTACACCGCCGGCCGTTTTAGTTTTAACGTCCGCGGTGGCCGCTGTGAAAACTGTGCTGGTGACGGCATTATCAAGATTGAAATGCACTTCTTGCCCGATGTGTATGTGCCGTGCGAAGTCTGTCATGGCAAGCGCTACAATCGCGAAGCGCTCGAAATCCACTATAAGGGCAAGACCATTAGTGACGTGCTCGAAATGAACTGCGAAGAAGCATTGGCGTTCTTTGAGAATATTCCGGCGATTGCCCGCAAGCTGCAAACGCTGGTGGATGTGGGCCTTGGCTACATTTCGCTCGGTCAGCCCGCGACCACCCTGAGCGGTGGCGAAGCGCAGCGCATCAAGTTGGCGACTGAACTGTCGCGCCGCCCAACTGGCCGCACTCTGTACATCTTGGACGAGCCAACCACCGGCTTGCACATGGCAGATGTCGACAAGCTCTTGCACGTGTTGCATGCTTTGGTAGACGCTGGCAACAGTATGGTCGTTATCGAGCACAACCTCGACGTCATCAAATCAGCCGACCACATTATCGATATGGGCCCCGAGGGCGGTTCGGGCGGTGGCCAAGTCATCGCCACTGGCACCCCAGAACAAATCGCCAAGGTCGCCGAAAGCTACACCGGCCAATTCCTGAGGCGTATGCTGTAAAAGGCAGACGAACGCAAAGCAGGCACAGCTTCCACAAAAAAGACGCGCTGCGGCTCCAAAGGTACCGGTTCGCCTCGCTTTGCTCTATAGGCAAAGTCTTTTTCATGGAAGCTGTGCCTGCTTTGCGCTCGTCTATAATTTAAAGCATTTCTTTGAACTTGGCGATGAGCCGTTCGCGCGAGATGGGGTCGCGCAGGATGTGCCAGAAGCTAATGCCAAAGGTCAGAACGGTCGCCAATAAAGCAGCTGGTAAAATGTAGTGATCAATATTGATGTAGTGGCCGAGTACGCGACCCGCCCAGTAGCCGACCAATGTGATGCCGGGTACCCAGACCAGTGCGCCGATCACGTTGTAGGCCATAAACTTGCCGTAGGGCATGTGGCCCATACCGGCGAGTGGTGAGGTCAGGGTGCGCACAATCGGCACAAAGCGGGCGATAATAACCGTTTTGCCGCCATGCCGTGTAAAGAAGTCTTGGGCTTTGTCGATGTTTTCTTTGTGGAACAAAATGGAGTTTGGCTTGCGGAATAATTTGTGGCCGCTGCGCCTGCCAATCTCGTAGCCAACCATGTTGCCGACAACAGCGCCAGCGATTAAAGCCAGGAAGGTCACAGCCATGCCCAGTTTGCCTTGGGCTACAAAAAACCCGGCAGCAAATAACAGCGTATCACCAGGCAAAAAGAATCCGGCCAGAAGGCCTGTCTCGGCAAAAATAGTCAGCGCCATCGCGACGATGCCGCCTGCCTGAAAGATTTTGTCTACACTCACTACTTTTTGCAGAGCGACAAATATTGCCGCCAGAATAATCACACCAAGCGCGAGCTTGTAAATCGGTTTTATCTTCATCGCTCCATTGTATCATTCCTGTAATGATTTCTTGGTATACTATATGGTGATGGGCATTATTACCGTAGTAGGAGGATATATATGGATGCAATCAATGTAGCACTGAAAAAACGCGAAGTTACCGGCAAGGCCGTCAAGCGCCTGCGCAGGGAAGGGGTTATTCCGGCGGTTATTCATGACCACGGCAAAGAATCGGTCGTTGTGCAGGGCGAATACCTCGACCTCGTCAAGGCGTACCAAACGGCTGGCAAGCACCACACGGTAAAGCTTGACGCCGATGGCAAGCACTACACTGCAATTATTAAAAAGGCCGAGTTTGACCCCAAAAAGCACCAGCTTCGCCATATTGTATTTAACGCCGTTAAGGCCAACGAAAAAATTACCACCGAAGTTCCGGTGCATGTTGTTTTTGACGAAGGCAACGAAGTTTCACCGGCCGAGCGTGCTGGTTTGGTAGTACTGCATCAGCTTGAATCTGTCGAAATTGATGCTTTGCCAAAGGACTTACCAGAGGCCTTGACCTTTAATGGCGAAAAGTTGGTCGAAGTAGGCGACCAAGCGACGGTTGCTGACCTTGTCGTCCCTGCCGGAGTAGTCGTTAAGACCGATGCAGGCCACCCGCTTGCAACTGTGTTTGAACCAAGCGCCTTGCAGGCCGCCAACGATGCTGCC
>DATCYV010000011.1:0-8765 GCA_036526215.1 Saccharimonadales bacterium (SeqCode) | reverse complement strand
GCCGTTGGTGTTGATTGGCCGGGCAAGCGGATTTTTGATACGCGCATCGCGGCGTTCCTTTTAAATAGCTTGGAGCGCTCGCATGAGCTTGGCGACCTCCTTGAAGTAGACATCGACCCGGATGACGCCGGTAGTGTGGTGGCTGCCGTCTGGAAGCTTTACGAAAAGCAGCGCCTGCAATTTGCCCGCGTGCCTGCTGTCGCCAAGCTGGCCAAAGAAATTGAGTTTCCCACGGTGTATTTGCTTGCAAAAATCGAGCACCGCGGTATTTTGCTCGACAGCGGCTATCTAGCAACCATGAGCAAGGAATTCGAGCAAAAAATCGGTGCTCTGGAGCGGAACATTTACGCCAAGGCTGGCAAAGAGTTTAACATTAGCTCGCCCGTGCAGCTTTCGGCCAT
The DNA here is from genome assembly GCA_036526215.1 of Saccharimonadales bacterium (SeqCode). Taxonomy (GTDB): domain Bacteria; phylum Patescibacteriota; class Saccharimonadia; order Saccharimonadales; family UBA4665; genus JARIHD01. The sequence goes on along the minus strand of DATCYV010000011.1, from coordinate 8,364 downwards.
CCTATTTGAAACATTACAGCTGCCAACAGCAGGTGTTAAAAAAGGTAAAACCGGGTATTCAACGGGGGCAAATGAGCTCGCCAAGCTGCGCGGCCTGCACCCGATTATCGACCTCATCACCCAGTACCGCGAATACACCAAGCTCAAGAGTACCTATATTGACGCGCTGCCCAAGCTCGTGGATGTCCACAGCAAACTGCACACCACGTTTGCGCTGGATGTCGCTGCGACCGGGCGACTCAGTTCAAGCAATCCTAATTTGCAGAACATCCCGACCCGGACAGATCTGGGGCAGGCGATCCGTACTGCCTTTGTGCCAGACCGGGGTAACGTGTTTGTAAGCGCCGACTACAGCCAGTTCGAGCTGCGCCTGGCAGCGGTGATGGCACATGACCAAAACCTCATAGATGATTTTAACAACGATGTCGACATTCACACCAAAACGGCCGCCGAAATCTACGAAATCCCTGTAAGCGAAGTCACGAAAGCTCAGCGCCGCCATGCCAAAATGGTCAACTTTGCGGTGCTGTATGGTATGAGTGCCCACGGCCTGAGCCTGGCAACTGGCATGACGATGGGCCAAGCAAAAGTGTTCATCGACAAGTACTTTGAGCTGCGCAAACCGATCCGCGAATACATAGATAAGACGCTCGAAAAAGCCCTGCACGACGGCTACGTTGAAACACTTTTTGGCCGTCGCCGTCCGACTCCCGATGTAAAGAGCAGCAACTTCGCCGTCCGCGAAGCTGCCAAACGCGCCGCCGCCAATATGCCGATTCAGGGCACCGAAGCCGACCTGATGAAGATGGCCATGCTCGAGGTCGAAGAAAAGCTTGGCGATTTGGGTGAGCAAATCCTGCAAGTACACGATAGTATCTTGGTAGAATGCCCCAAGGCCAACGCCGAGCAAGTTGCCGACCTCTTAAAAGACACCATGGAACACATTTACAAGCTTGACGTAAAGCTCAAAGTCGATGTAAAAACAGGGGATAACTGGGGAGAGATATGATGAGCGGCGTGGATATACTGCCCGTTATCGAAAACGCGGCCTTCATGCAAGAAGTACATGAAGCGGTGCGTAGCTTCTGCAAGGATGTTACCGAAATAAACTTTATTGAGCCAAGCGGCGATAACGTGGTGGTGATCGCTAATCGCCAGTACGTATTCCGGTTTCCTCGTGATCCAAATACCGCTCGGCGCCTGTATTATGAAACAGCCCTGCTGCAAAAGATCGGCAAACAGTTGCCGGCCGTATCGGTGCCCGAAATCGTTCAGGTGCATCCCCAGCCGTTTTATATGGTTGCCAAGTACGTCGAAGGCGACCACTTGACCGACAAAGAGGTGCAAAGGCTCACCATCGATGAGCAGGTTGCAATCGGCCAAAAAATAGCGGCCTTTAGTACCCAGCTCAACCACGCCATCAGTGGGCTCGAAGTCCGTCGCTTGCGTGCAGAGGCTAAGGTTGATGACCTAGATGAGCCCTGGACGCCATATTTTGAGCGGCTGTTCGTTAAGGATCCGCTGCCCAATATGAAGCTTCGGGCGATCATCGATGAACACTACCAAATCTGGAAGGACTACACCAAGCAAGAGCAAAACACCTACGCCATCCACGACGATTTACACCCGCGCAATCTGCTCTTTTTGGGGGCACAACTGGTTGGTATTGTTGACTTCGGTGACGCGAACACCGGTAGCATTGAGGAAGAGTTTCGTTGGTTGTACGCCATGGGTGATACGGTGCTGCGTGCTGCGATTGAGCATTACGCCCAATTGACCAACGTGACAGTTAACTACGATCATGTCCGTGAGTGGGCAATTATGCATGAACTTTCTACGTATACTGTTCGGCTAGCCCGGCAAGATACCGAATCGTTTCCTTTTAAGCGTGCCGAAGAACACCTCAGGACGTGGCTTAAAGACTTCCCGTTGTAGTATCTGCACAACAGGGGTGGTGATGCTTGAAAAAGTATCACCATTGTGATATTATTGGTGTTGTTCCGTGTGGAGCAGTCAGAAGTGAAGCTATGAGATATTTCTTTGGATTTGTCGCCAGTATCGGTTTGATAGTCCTCGTATTTATTTTGGTGTTGAGGGGTTTTGGTAGCAAATCAAACCCGCAGAGCCAAAACCCGCTGACCGACTACGCAAACAGCAGTACCGTTATGCGTATGACGGTTGATGGCCCGATTGTCGGCGACCAGCAGCACCAGGCTTATCGCATTACGGTGAGCCGCGACCAGATTTTGATCGAGACCCTGCAGGGTTACAATTACAGTCCTATTGCTACTCAAACCTATGAAAACACCCAGCAAGGGTACACCAACTTCTTGCGTGCGATTGATCTGGCGGGCTACACCAAAGGTAATACCAAGGCAAGTGGTCAGGCTAATGATGAGCGCGGCGTATGTGCCAGCGGCGACCGTTTTATCTTTGAGATCTTGAGCGGCGGCTCGCAGATCCAGCGCTACTGGGCGACGACCTGCAATGGCACCGGTACGTTTAAGGGCAACAAGGCTACCGTTAAGCACTTGTTTGATCGCCAAGTGCCAATCCCGGACTACTCAAAGCTAGTTGGTCACCTTAACCTGTAGCTTAGCCGATCCGAAAGACAATCCGCTTGTCGGTTTGGGCTGCCGCCTGTAGCTTTGTGGTATGAAATCGCAAGGTGTTGGCCAGCGCAGCACTCGCAACAGTTATTACGATTGATTCGCCGCGCAAGCCAATGCTTGACGCAGCATGAAATGTCTCGTCAATGTACTGCTTAAGGGCGACGACCTCGGCCGGCTCCTTGGGGCTGTATTTGCCTAAGAGATCCTCAAGACTATCCATTGGCTCCACTATATACCAGAGGTGTACAATAGAAAAGCTATGCCTGAACTGCCCGAGGTTGAAACTGTACGTGCTGGCTTGAACCAGTTCTTGCCCACGAAGCAGGTTGCTACTGTGTGGCACGATTGGGACAAGGGCTTTCCAAACACCGCTGCCGATGTGGGGCGGTTTTTAATCGGCGCTCAGGTGGTCACCGTGCGTCGCCGTGCAAAGGTGCTGCTCATTGACCTAAGTACACAATACACTCTGGTGATACACCTTAAAATGACCGGTCAGCTGGTGTACCGGGGCGGCCACGAACGCTTTGGCGCTGGTCACCCGAGCGACAGCTTGGTGGGCGAGTTGCCAGACCGTTCCACGCGAGTGATTTTTACGTTTACCGATGGGAGCAAGCTGTTTTTTAACGACCAGCGCAAATTCGGCTGGGTACGTTTGCTACCGACGGTGGCCGTAGAAGAACTTGATTTCTTTCAGAAGGTGGGGCCGGAGCCATTGGCTGCTGATTTTACGGCGGCGGATTTTGTTGCGCGTATGCGGCGCCGGAATAAGAGCGGCGTTAAGGCGGTGCTGCTCGATCAGACCGTTATTGCTGGCGTCGGTAATATTTACGCCGATGAAAGCTTGTGGGGCGCCAAAATCCACCCCGAAACGCGTGTGCAGAATTTGAGCGATAAACAGCTTGGTGTGCTCTTTGCGGCGCTGCAAGATGTGCTCCGGCTCAGCATTGAAAAAGGCGGCTCGACCGACCGCAATTATGTGAATGCCGAAGGTAAGCGCGGCAGTTACTTGTCATTTGCCAATGTGTTCCGGCGCGAAGGGCAATCCTGCCCGCGCTGTGGCCTTGCGATCATCAAAACGCGGGTTGCTGGCCGCGGCACACACCTCTGCCCAAATTGTCAAGAGCTGCAATAGGTGGTAAAGTATATCCGAAATAGGAGTAGGAGACCGCCATGGCTTTAGTCCGCAGGCGCCAACCGGACAACCAACAGGCGCCGCAACTGCAACCTCAACGATCACGGCAAGAACGCGATCCGTATAGGGTGCGTAGAGGCGGCAGTTTTTACTCGTGGTTTGCAATAGGTTTAGCTTCTACAGCGCTAGCCACTTGCGCTTATAGCACGGGCGGTAACGAGCACGGCATCAACCATTATGGCCCGCCGCTCAGAAATACCATGCCAAGTTATCCCGTAGAAGTACCGCGCGATCCTGATACCTTTGTGCTGCCACAGGCCAGGCAATTTGGCGCACTGGTATGCCCGCAAGTGGTTGTCCTAAAGACAAAAGAGGGTGTTGTCCAAGCTATTCACAATCCAGTGGTAGAAAACCCTAATGATGCGTTGCCGCTCATTTTTGTCGGTGCTGACGGGCATGGCGCACGGTTTGACCGTATCCGCGCCGGTGATTTTGCGGCAATAACATTTTTGGATTCGGACGGCAGCAAAGATGACAATAACCGACCGCACGATTGCGACCGCACCACGGTAAGGGTCATTCAGGCTGTAGACGCTCGAAATCCAGCCAACAAGTCGTACGTACTTGTCGGGCAGGACTCTTCTTTGCAAGACGGCGATCGTGTGGTGCCCTCGGAGCAGGCAGCCGGTACATACGATCTTATAAGTTATGCTGTCGATCTCGTCCCAACTGACCCGCGCCAAGCATATTTGCGGCCCGCTGGCCAATAACCCGTGCTATCATAGCTAACACATGGTAGTAACAATAACGGGGGCGAACGACCTGCAGCGCAAGGCGGCACTGGACATGCTGGTGTCCCAGTTCGTCATGGAGTACGGCGACATAGCGCTGGAGCGCTTTGACGGCGAAGAAACAAGTACCGAGCGCATGCGTGAGAGCATCCAGAGCATGCCGTTTTTGAGCAGCCGCAAACTGGTGCTCCTGCGCGAGCCAGGCAAACAAAAGACCTTTGCCGAGGCGATTGGCGAGGTGCTGGCTGATATCCCCGAATCGACCGACATCATCATTTACGAGCCAAAGCTGGACAAGCGTAGCGCCTATTACAAAACGCTCAAAAAACAGACTGACTATCGTGAATTTGCTGAGCTTGATGCCGCTGGCCTAGCCAAATGGGCAGTTAATTATGCGACAGAGCAGGGTGGGCGGGTTTCACAGGCTGACGCCCAGTATATGATTAACCGGCTGGGGCCAAATCAGCAATTACTCCGGAGTGAGCTCGATAAACTGCTGGCATACGAAGCGCAGATCACCCGTAAGGCCATTGATCTGCTGACTGAGCCGTTACCGCAAAGTACCGTGTTTGAACTACTTGATGCAGCCTTCGCTGGTAATATCCAGCGGGCTTTTGAGCTGTACCGAGAACAGCGCGCGCTAAAGGTTGAGCCGCAAGCGATCATCGCCATGCTCGCCTGGCAGCTGCATATCGTGGCTACAGTTAAGGCTGCTGGCGCCATGCCAGCTGACCAAATTGCAAGCACTGCCAAGCTGAACCCTTTTGTTGTACGCAAGAGCCAGTCGATTGCCCGCAAACTGACACTCGTACGCATTAAAGAACTGGTGAATAGGCTGCTAGAACTTGATCTGCAGCTCAAGCGATCCTCGGTAGACGCCGACGAGGCGCTCCAGCTGTTCTTGCTTCAGTTTGCCCGTGGCGAACAGTAGTAAGCTAAATACACTTGCTTTTAAAGCAAAGATGTGACAATACTATAATCATGGGAAGACACGGAAACTATAGTGAGCAGTCAGCTACTATTCAATTTGGGCCAGCGATGCGATATCTGGAAGATATTGAGGCGGTGGCTTTGCCTGATGGTGCAGCTCTCCAGATTGCGTTAGGAGAGCGTGCCTTATCGCCGTTTGCTGTGCGTCAACGTGGGGACTGTGGGGCGCGGCAGCGTTTGCTGGCCGGGCTGTGGCTGCCGGATCAGGGCGATGATCTGCCATACGCGCTGGTTGATGTAAGGAACCAAAAAAACAGAAGTTGTGGGCTTATAACACGCGTTAGCCCAGACGCCGTCTCTGCTGAAATCGTGGCTGTTTTACGGCCAGGGGTTGCAGCCTCTATTGGGTCTGCCGATTCCGGTTCGGATGCAACGGATTTGGGCCCTTGGACAACCCAATTCATGCTGAGTGAACAGGATGGCTGTATCACAGTCAGTCATAGCGGAGTTGGGCAGACCGTTGTTGCCGCCGCAACCAGCGACAGGCTTACCAACAAGCACCATCTTGCAGCGAATTGGGCAGGGCCGTTTGGGCAGGTACTTGATCTGTGCTGGCCGAGTGGCGCGTCCACCGAGCCGTATTAGTACTGGTGTTTGCATACATTGAAAAGACCGTGGAATAGTCCACGGTCTTTTATAGTAAATAAGCGTACTTTACTTGGTTGTCTTCTTGGCGGCAGGCTTTTTAGCTGCTGGCTTCTTGGCAACTGCGGTCTTTTTGGCAGCTGGCTTTGCGGCGGTCTTCTTTTCGGTGCCGGCAGCGGCTTTGGCGGCCTTGGCGAGCTGGCTGGCTTTGCGGGCAGCCTTGTTCTTGTGCATGACGCCTTTTTTGGCGGCGGTGTCGATAGCGCTCTGAGCTTTGCTCTGTGCACCCTTGGCATCTTTAGCGCCACCGGTGATGGCCTGGTGGAAGGCCTTCAGGGCGCCCTTAAGGCTGCGCTTGGTTTTACTATTGCGGACGGCTGCTTTGTTGGCAACGCGTACGCGCTTCTTTGCTGACTTAATAATTGGCATCTTTAATATACCTTTGTTGTTAAATTTGTCGTGGTTAACTATACAGGATAACACCGGTGTTGTAAAGAGTTGCCCTAGGGGTCGAGGTGTAATAATTTAATCGACAAGCTTATGGTTATGTGGTACGCTTGGCTAAAGAGCGCTAACCTTAAGGTGAAACAAAAATATGGACAGCCAAAAGCAACAAGCCGCGGATCGCATCAAAGAAGCCAATAACATCTTGGTGACAGTGAGTGCCAACCCATCAGTTGACCAACTGGCTGCGTGTATTGGCTTAACACTTACCCTAAACAAAATGGGTAAACATGCCACCGCTGTCTTTAGCGGGGCGGTGCCATCCACCATCGAATTCTTGCAGCCCGAAAAAACACTCGAAAAGAACACCGATTCACTGCGCGACTTTATCATCGCTCTCGACAAATCCAAGGCAGATAAGCTTCGCTACAAGGTTGAAGATAAAGTCGTAAAGATCTTTATTACTCCGTACAAGACTTCAATCAGCGAAAAAGATCTTGAATTCAGCCAGGGTGATTTTAACGTCGATGTTGTGCTGGCGCTTGGGGTGCACAACCAGGCCGACCTTGACCAAGCCATTACCAGCCATGGCCGTATTTTGCACGATGCCACCGTTGTTACGATTAACGTTCGTCCTGGCGGGGAACTCGGTGGCATTAATTGGCTTGACCCAAATGCTAGCAGCTTAAGCGAGCTAGGCACTCAGTTAATAGACGTGCTCGACAAAAAACTTATCGACGGCCAAATCGCTACCGCTCTTTTGACTGGTATCGTGGCCGAAACAGAGCGCTTTAGCAATGCCAAAACAACACCGCAAACCATGAGTGTTAGTGCGGAGCTTATGGCTGCTGGCGCCAACCAGCAACTGGTGGCCACCAAGCTCGAAGAGCCGGCTCCGCCCGCACAGCCCGCGCCAATCCCGAAGGAAGGTGAAAAGAAAGAAGAGCCCGCGGCGGCCAAACCCGATGACGGCACGCTAGAGATCTCCCACGAAGAAAAGCATTCCAACGAAAAAGCAGAAGTGGCTGAAACTCCCGCGACAGAGGCCGAAGCGCCCAAAGAAGAGCCACGGCATGAAGAAGCGCCGCAAACTCCCGAGGTGCATGAGTCCGCCGAACCCGCGCCCGCACAGCCCGCGGCCGCTGCACTGCCGCTTCCGCCAGCACCTGCTGTGTCACCCGCACAGCCCGTCGCACCCCAGATCCATATTGATGAACATGGCGCATTAACGCCGCTTGAGGAACTTTTGCCGCCAAAGCAGGCCGAGCCGCCAACTATTAGCCACCACAACGAGCCGCCCAAGATGATAATCCAACCACCAACGTTTGGTGAGGCCGAGAATAGTACCGCTGGCATGACAGGTTTTGGTGAGCCAGGTGAGCTGCCCTCAATTACGCCACCCGATTTGCCGTCGCTTCCTACCAATGACGTGCCTGGTGGCCCGGTTGGACACACTATTATGCCGCCTTCGGAGCCTGCCCCGCACGGCGAAGAAGAGTTGCCATCGGGCGGAGCTGCACCCTCTGATAGCTTTTTGGTAGGCAGTGGTTCTATGCCGGTTGTATCGCCCACGCCAGCCGCCCAGCCCGCACCAGGGGTGTTGCAGCCAGCGCCCGCACAACCACAGGCTGCTCCTGCCGAGTCCCCGAATGCGGTGCCTGCCTCTGCATCACTGCCTGAAACAGACGCTGATGCTGGCCGCACATTGAGCCAGCTTGAACAAGACGTCCACAGCTCGCATATTGCCGAAGGAACAACCTCACAGCCTCCATTTGGCAATGAGCCGCCAGCCATGAACGACAACATGTTG
>DATCYV010000010.1:0-9673 GCA_036526215.1 Saccharimonadales bacterium (SeqCode) | reverse complement strand
CTCAAACACTTTCGCCGATGGCGAAAAACTGCGCGCGTGATAAAGGTATGCCGTCTGCCTTAGGCCAGTGGTAAGCTATTGGTCTTGCGGAGTGCGCAAAGCGGTGTTCAAGAGGTTGAACTGGGCTGGAGTAGTGGCAGTGGCAGGTTGGTCGGCGAAGGTGTAGAGCCACTTGTAGTTGGGGTCAAAGAAAGGCATATAATTTGGGTCGTTCGTACTCAGTACTTCATGATTGGCATTATCGAACTCAAAGACTACAAGCTTGCCACTACTGGTGTACATCAGGCGGTGGCCATCCATCCAGGTGGCGTGGGTTTGCGGAGCGTCCATGGCATCGGGCAGGGTATAGGCATAGCCCTTGTCGTTTTCGGCGTCGTATATGCCAAACTGCGTGCCATTCTCGACCACAATAAACCGGGCGTTTTCCGAGAACGAAATGTAGTTTGGCTCTTTGGTTTTGAGCACTTGCACTGGCACAAGCGGGTTCTTGGGCTTATCGCGCATAGTTTGCGCGGGATTTTTGTACACGTACGTCCGGCTTTCGACTGATGAGCCAACGCCAACAAACCAATCACCGCTGTATTTGGTGAGGTCTAACAGGTACGTCGCACTGGGCGTTACCTCGCGCAGTGTAAAGGTCTGGTTGCCATCTTGCAGCTTGATCGCCACTTTGCCAGGGCCAGCACCTGCAGTTGTGGCATATAAAATAACGTTATCGCCATAAGTTTTGTAGGCCAGTACATGATCAAGGAGCAACTGCGGAGTAGTAGAGCTGTTTAGAGCCACCCGCTGCAAGGTCTGGTCAGTTTGGTTGTACAAGAAGTATCCGTCGTACTTATCGTTGCGCAGTTCTAGCTTCGTAGGATTTATGCCAAGCGTTTTAGTCAGATTAACCGTCGCTGTAGGATCAGTGCGATCTATCAGGATATATTCGGTCGTTATGGCACCTTTATCATTGGCAATATGCTGCAGCACGACATGCTTGTTGTCGTCAGCCCACTTTACCAGCTGCAGGCTGTTGGCGCCGGCCGTGGTAGTGAAGGCTGTTGGCGCAATAGTGAAGGCTGTTGGCGCCTTGAGCGGCTGCGAGTTTAAATCGTAGACATCAAAGGTGTTATATGCGTCGGATTGCACCATCGCCCAGCGCCGGTCGGGGCTTTGGGCGAACAGCGCAGGACGCGCAGTGTATTTTTTGACGTTCGTTGTCGTCAGCTTGGCCGGAAATAGAAACGGGTAATCAAAATGGACTACCGCACCGCCATCAACAGTAATGGCGCGCTTCCAGGTATGATACCCATCACGATTAAGCTGGAAAGTGTACTGGCCAGCCTCCAGAAGCAAACGAGTATTGGTGGTTTCGCTCCGCTTTTGGCCGTTAATATAAATGCTTGCCGGATTTGGCACGCTTGAAACGTACACGAGACCATTCTGAATGACCTCACCATTACGGTACCCAAAGCCATATGCCTGATAAAGCAAAATAATCGTCATCAGCAACAAGGCAATACCGACCAGTACGTACCCGATCATCAATCGAATAAAATGTGCTCTTTGTTTTTTTGGATCTAAGAATTCCATTTGCAGGCATTATTATATCACCTCTCGGTGGTAGCGACACAATACCGGCAAGGCAAATGATAGCGCCAGACCTTGCACACAAACGGTAAGCGCGTTAAGATACACTTAGATTTTGACAAGCAACAAAGACACAGATTACAGAGGGTAAGTACGAAACGTGGGCCACAATAACATCATCGAGTTAAATGGCAAACAATATGACGCCATTACCGGGGTCGTAGTAGGTGAAAGCCGGATTAAGGCCACGCCCGAATCGCGCGTACACCAAGCGCACCAGGGCCGCGCCATTGACGGCGTCGTCCGTGGCCAATCCAGCATGCTTGATCTAACCATCCATGCACCTGCCAAACTTGCCAAGCCAGTTGTCACCACGAGTGGTAAGCATTTTGCCGACGTTAAGCGACCTGGGCCGCACCAAGCCAAGGCCCACCAGCCACAGCGCTCACAGACACTTATGCGCCATATCGTTAAGAAACCCGAGGCGCATCTTAAGCCAGCACTCAAAGCTACCGGCCCCACCGAAATGATGCCGCGGCCCGAAGCCTCACTCACCAAGCAGCTCGAAAAAAAAGTATCAGTTGCCCAAGTTAATCCCGTGCGCTTGGCGCGATCGTCGCATGTTGCTAAAAGCCAGCATATTCATCGGTTCGTTCCAGAGCGGTATGAGCGCGCGTTGAGCGCCAGCGTACCAGTGCACCGCACAGCGGCCACTACCGTAGCAGCCCGGCCGGTAGGGCATATGCAAGCAACGCAGCCAATCAAATCACGCAGCGTCGCCTTAGAGCAAGCCGCCAAACACTTAGCTGCCCGCAAAAAGGCCAACGATCTCTTCGAAGAAGCGCTCATTCATGCCAGCAGCCACGAACAACCAGCGCACAAAACGCAGGGCAGGCGGGCGCGCAACCACCGCCGTTTAGTCAGTGTGTTTGCTGGCTTGGGCGCATTTTTGGTTATTGGCGGATTTATTGCGTATCTTAATGTGCCACGCATCGAGTTGCAGGTTGCCTCGGTTCACGCCGGCTTTCATGCTGAGCTGCCAGGGTACAAGCCCACCGGTTATGCGCTCGATGGCGGCGTAAAGGCGGCTAGCGGCAAGGTGCAAATGACCTACCGTTCAGGGGATAGTTCGTACACTGTTACCCAAGTCGCCTCAAACTGGAACAGCCAAACGCTCCTCGACCAAAACACCGAACAGCGCGGCGCGCCAAGCCAAACCGTCCAAAGCCAAGGGCGCATCATCTACATTTACGGGAACAACGCCAGCTGGGTAAATAGCGGCATCCACTACGAAGTCACCGGCAACGCAAACCTAAACGCCAACGATCTTGTATCACTCGCGACCAGCATGTAGCTCGGCAGGCAGGCTCTTACGTTTTAAGGGGTTTTCTCTTATAATTGGCGTATGAATCTAATCCGAACTCGTTTTGCACCCAGCCCAACCGGCTTTTTACATGTTGGTAATGTCCGCGCGGCACTGTTCCCGTGGCTGGTAGCCCGGCAAAACGGCGGCACGTTTATCTTGCGCATCGAAGATACCGACCGCGCCCGCGAAGTTGCTGGCGCTATCGAGGTTATCCACGAAACGCTCGGCTGGCTGGGCCTGACCTGGGACGAAGGCCCCGACATTGGCGGCCCGCACGGCCCATATCTGCAAACGCTGCGGACTGACATCTACAAAAAGTGGGCGCAAAAGCTCATCGACAAGGGGCTGGCCTACGCCGATCCGTACACCCCCGAAGAAGTTAACGCCTTCCGCGATGCCGCCAAGGCCGCCAAAAAGCCGTTCTTGTACCGTGAACATCGCCCCGAAAACCCACCAACTTGGGATGGTTCACAGCCACTGCGTTTTAAGATCCCCGAGATCAAAAGTTACAGCTGGCACGACGCCATTATGGGCGACCTGTCGGCCGGGCCCGAGGCGCTCGATGACTTTATTATCATCAAGTCCGACGGGCTGCCAACTTACAACTTCGCGCACATCGTTGACGATTACGAGATGGGCATTACCCATGTAATCCGCGGGTTAGAGTACATTGCCTCGGTACCAAAGTATCTGGCGCTCTATGAAGCGCTCGAGATTCCTGTGCCGGTTCTGGCGCACGCCCCCCACATTATGGCGCCCGACGGTAAAAAGAAGCTCGGCAAGCGTGACGGTGCAAAGTCAATTCTCGATTACAAAGAGCAGGGGTTCTTGCCCGAAGCAATGCTCAACTTTTTGGCTTCACTGGGCTGGAACGACGGCACCGAGCAAGAGATTTTTAGCCGCGATGAACTGATCAAAAAGTTCAGCCTAGAGCGCGTCCAGCGCAGCGGCGCACGCTTTGACGAACAGCGGCTTATCTGGATGAACGGCCACTACATCCGCGAGCTGCCGCTTGACGAACTCTTTGAAAAGGTCAGACATTATTGGCCAGTCGAAGCCACCGGCTACGACGACACATACAAAAAGCAAGTGCTTGGCCTGGTACAGGAGCGGCTAAAGTTCTTTGCCGAATTGCCCGATTTAACACAGTTCTTCTTTACCGATCTGCCGGTCGATCACGAGCTGATCAGCGGCAACAAGCAGCTCAAGAAGTTCACGAGCGACGAGCTCAAAGCTTTGCTCGAAACAAGCCGCGCCAATCTAGAAGCAAGCAATTTTGCAGTCAGCGATCTTACCGAGCGCCTCAACAAATTACTCGAGGTGACCGGCCAAAAACCCGGCGTACTCTTTAGCCTGATTCGCATCGCGACAACTCAAGCGCCAGCCAGCCCCGGCCTGGCCGATACCTTGGCGATTTTGGGCAAGGATGTTGCGTTGCGGCGTATCGACGCCACCCTGCATACTCTTTAACCTGCAGAAAACCCTGGAACAATAACCATAAGCGCTGTTACAATACAGCGTATGAAGAACGACTTCTTGCCGCGTCGTGGCAAAAGACCAAACATACAAAGCTCATTACACGCTCGCTTCCATCCGCACCATCTTCAGACCGCCGAGGAATTCAGGCCGCCCGAGGATATCGCCGACGAAGAGGAGCAAGCAAACAGGGAACAGCCCCAGCCCAACGAAGGGCAATCCGTGCCGCTTAACCTGCAGCACGATCAGCCAGAGCGGGCAAATATCCCTCCCAAGGCTAACGCTGAAACCGAACAACACCCCACACAGCCGGCACCAAAACAAGGAGTGTTTGCCCAGCTCAAGCACCGCCTGGCATCGCTCAGCAAAAAGCAGTGGATTATCATCGGTGTTATTACGGTTGTTGTTCTGAGCGGGGCGGGGGTAGGCGCGTACTTTTTGTGGCTACACCACACGCCTGCGCCAGTCGTTAAAAAGACAACTGTCAAAAAGGCTGCCCCGGCGCCCATTCCGCAGCCAATCCTCTCTAGCCTTACCGGGCTGCCTGTTGCCGATGCCAGCGTGAACAATTTACCCGTTACGGCTATTATGATCGAGAACAGCATCGACGCCCGCCCCCAATCCGGGCTTAACGATGCAGGTGTAGTATTTGAAGCAATCGCCGAGGGCGGCATAACCCGCTTTTTGACCCTCTGGCAAGATACCGCACCAGCGTATGTCGGGCCAGTCCGCAGCGTGCGGCCTTACTACCTGCAATGGCTGCAGGGTTTTGACGCACCAGTTGCACACGTCGGCGGTAGCGCCGATGCGCTCGAGCTCATTAAGCGCTGGGGCGTTAAAGACCTCGACCAATTTTACAATCCGGCACCGTATTGGCGGGTCAATACTCGCTATGCGCCGCACAACATGTATACCGACCTCACCAAGCTACATGCGCTCGAGGAGCAAAAAGGGTTTGGCAAGTCCAACTTTACGGGTTTCCCGCGCAAGGCCGAAGCGCCAGCCAAGGCAGTTACCGCACGCAGCATCGATCTCAACCCCTCCGGTCCGGTATATGCCTCGCACTACGATTACGATCCAGCTACCAATAGCTACCTCCGCTCCGAAGGTGGCAGCCCGCACATTGACGCGAACACCAACAAGCAAATCAGCCCCAAGGTAGTTATCGCACTCTTTATGAATCAGGGTCAAAATGGCGTGTATACCACCTACGACACGCTTGGAACAGGCAACGCCGTGGTCTTTCAGGACGGCACCGCCACGGCGGCCACCTGGGCCAAGGGGAGCAACACCGATCAATTTACCTTTAAGGATGCCAGCGGAGCGGCACTCAAGCTCAACCCTGGTCATGTCTGGTTCACGGTGCTTGGCGGCAGCGACAGGCTTACATACAAACCGTAGACAGTTATGGACCACTTACACAAATTCACCGCTCAACTCCAAAACCGGATCGCTGTCTTGCTAATGGCCAACAGTATCACGATCATTGGCGGCTACTGGATTGTGTCGCGCTACATTGACCCAGAAAAATACTTTAAAAGCCAGTTAACCGGCACCGCCATTATCTTGGTATTCGTGGCCTTCTTGTCGATCATTATTTTGGCATGGATCGCCTCGAAGTGGCTCACCAAGCCGATCAAGCTCATCTGGCAGGCAGTGCTGCACATTTCGCCAGAAACGGCCAACCTACCTGCACCCGACATGCGCCATATTGGCTACGGAAAAGAGTTGGTTACTACGTTGGTGTCGCACGTATACCAGCTTGCAAGTGTTGTCGACACCATCGAAAAGACCGCCAAGGCCAAGCCCCACGACCTAACCACCGACTTTGTAGCCAACAGTCTGCCGATGCCGCTGCTCGTACTTGATAAAGATGCCAATATCGTGTTCGCTAATGGCTTGCTCCTAAAAACGTTGGGCAGAATGCAGGCCGATACCTTTGGTCAAAATGTCTATTCGGTGCTCGATCTGTCATTTACCAGCAAAGACACGCTGGATAGCTGGCTTGAGCAGGTAAAAAAGGATCAGGTAACTGCCACCCGCATCTGGGAGCGCGTCCGCCTGAATGTCGCACTTCAAGAAAAGACGCGGTATTTTGACCTGATCGCGTACTACAACAAGAATAATCCCGAAGGATTCGAGATTATGCTCGTCCTCTTTGAGCGCACCGAGCAGTACGGCCAAGACGACCAAGCCCTGAGCTTTGTAGCCCTGGCCGTACACGAGCTTCGTACGCCGCTCACGCTCCTACGCGGCTACATTGACGTGTTCGAGGAAGAACTCGACGGCAAACTCGACCCGGAAATGACCGACTTTATGCGCAAAATGAAGGCCGCCGCCCAGCAGTTGGCCGCCTTTACTACCAACGTGCTCAACGTCGCCCGGTTCGAAAACGACCAGCTCGTACTCACACTGCACGAAGAGAAGCTCGAGCCGATCATCAAGATGGCCGTCAACAACATGCAACTGCGCGCTAAGGTGAACGGCGTCGCGCTTACTACCAAGATTGACGCCAACCTGCCAAGCGTCAGCGCCGATGCCGTAAGCATCAGCGAGGTCATCAACAACTTGCTTGACAACGCCATCAAGTACAGCAAAGGCGAGCACAAAGAGGTCATTATTCACGCTCACCAGAATAGCGACGGCTCCATCGAGACCACAGTGCAAGACTTCGGCCCCGGTGTGCCCGAATCAGCCGTTAGCAATCTGTTTACCAAGTTCTACCGCGACTACCGCAACCGCGAGCATGTCGGCGGCACTGGCATGGGGCTCTACCTCAGCAAAGCCATTATTGACGCCCACGGTGGTAACATCTGGGTCCGCTCCCGCGAAGGGCAGGGCGCGACCTTTGGCTTTACCCTAAACCCCTACGGCCAGGTTGCCGACGAGCAGAAAACAGGCGATAATGACATCACCCGCACAGCCCACGGCTGGATTAAAAACCACTCATTGTACAGAAGGTAAACAACATTTATGGCGCAGACCACAACATCCCAGACCCCCATCGGCAAAAAAGTCCTCTGTATCGAGGACGAACACTTCATTAGTGAACTGTACGTCCGAGCGCTTACCAAAGCTGGCTACGACGTAACCGTCGAGGTTGACGGGCAAAAGGGGTTGGAGCTCGCCCAGTCTGACCAGTTCGACATCATCTTGCTCGACCTGATGGTGCCGACCATCACGGGCATTGAGGTGCTACGCCGCCTGCGGAGCCCCGGTGAAACACCTAATTTACACGCAAAAGTAATCATCACCACCAACCTAGAACAGCGCGAAGACATCCGCGCCGACATCGAAAAACAGGCCGACGGCTACTTGGTAAAGGCCGAGATCACGCCGCGCGAACTCGTCGACTTTTTGAGCACGATCAATTAAGCCAAAGCAGGCTTGTGCTCTAGCCGGTCTACGCGCCTAGTTACATCTTGTATCTGCGTAGCAACAGCGTCGTTGTTTGCGTCTAGCGCCTCGGCAATCGCCGCAGATAGACTATCGATTTTGCCATCAACTGTGCGGAGGCCCGTCTTCACCTCTACCATGTCTTGCTTTAAGATTGAAACGTCTTTCTTTAAGCCTGTGACATCTTCCTTTAAACCTGACACATCTTGCTTTAAGGTTGAGACATCCGTCTTTAAACCTGAGACGTCCTTTTTTAGGCCGGAGACGTCCTGCTTTAAACCCGAGATATCCTGTTTGACACCCGACATATCCAGTTTGAGTCCTGACACATCCTGTTTCAAGCCGGAGACATCCTGTTTCAGCTCTGACACATCTTGCTTCAGCCCCGAGATATCCCCCCGTAAGTCAACTGTTTGCTGCGATATCGCAGCAGTAATAAATTGTTTGAGGTCTGCGACAACAGCTTGGTCCATACACCCATCCTAGCATCAATTAAGAATTATTACCGCCTGACTTTCTAATACGTTGCCCGGAATTGCAAGGTATTTATTGCCACAAGGCTTCAACCGCTGTGGTGGTATACTACCAATAGTCATGTGTGGGCTGCGTCTTCCGCTTCCTCTGCACAGGCTTCCAAAGCTAATCATTTGCTCTCCCGGCAAGGGAAGGCTCCAATCTAGCCACTGGCATTCGTGCGTGCCCGGCTCAGATAACTTACCTAGCACGAAAAACAACCGTATAAACGGCAGTTTTTGCTGCACAAGGAGATTAGCTAGGATGAGTTACGAACAAGATTCTATTCACGAAACAGAGGGCGTATCGGTACATGCCGGATTCCCAAACCCCGCTGCCGACCAGCGCCTGCGCAGCCTGGATTTAAACCAGCTGCTGATCAACCATACCGCCAGCACGTACTTCTTTCGCGTCCGTGGCAGCGAGTGGGAAGGGATTGGCGTGTTTGACGGCGACATCGCCATATTAGATCGCGCCCTCGACCCAAATCTCACCGATGTTATCTTGTGGTGGGACACCGCCCACGAGGGTTTTTGCATATCCAGCCGCAAAGCAATGCCCCCAGAGGCCACGCTGTGGGGTGTTATCACGGCCACCATCCACCAGTTCCGCAAAGTCACTCTGGGGAAGGCACAGCAATGAGCAAAATCTACGCCCTAATCGACTGCAATAACTTCTTTGTAAGCTGCGAGCGCATCTTTCGCCCCGATTTAGAAGGTAAACCGGTGGTCGTACTCTCCAGCAACGATGGCTGCGCCGTAGCCCGCAGCAACGAAGCCAAGCGGCTGGGTATCCCCATGGGGGCACCAGCTTTTAAGTACCGCGAGATCTTCGACAAATACGGCATCGTGCGCTTTTCGGGCAATTTTGAGCTGTACGGCGATGTCAGCAAGCGCATCACGAGCTTACTTACCACCATTACGCCTCGCATCGAGGTGTATTCGGTCGACGAATCGTTCCTAGACATTACCGAGCTGCCGATTACCGACTACGAGGAGTGGGGCAAGGGAGTCCGCGCCGCAATCCTCAAATATGTCGGTGTGCCGGTGTCGATCGGCATTGCCCGCAGCAAAACCTTGGCCAAGCTGGCCGCTGAAATCCCCAAAAAATATGAGGGGTACCATGGCGCGTTTAGTTTTGTGGGTCTTACGCCAAGCCGCAGGGAAGCCGCCATGCGCGCCATGCCCATCCAAGACATCTGGGGTGTTGGCTGGCGGCTGACGCCCCGCCTGAAGGCCGAAGGCATCCAGACCGCGTGGGATCTGGCCAACATGCGACCACAGCGCGCCCAGCAGCTGATTGGCATCCATGGCCGGCAAATGGTCAGCGAGCTGAACGACGTCGCCT
>DATCYV010000009.1:0-5877 GCA_036526215.1 Saccharimonadales bacterium (SeqCode) | reverse complement strand
GCGATTTGTGTGTCGCGGCTCGGTTCGATTACATCACCTGGGTTTATTTTGATCTTCAACCGGTCGACCAGTTCGCCAACTGTTTTGGCATGGGTCGGAATAGTCTGTTCTTTGTGGTCGTAGTTTAAGATCACCAAATTTGAATCGTTTGGCCTTAGGATAGGATTGCTGTTACCAGTCGCAAAAAAGAATCCAACCACAACAACCACCAAGGCCACCATAAACGTGACAAACGGCACCGCAAACAAAGGCTTTCGGCTCAGACGCTTCACCGTACGCACATGCCGGCGGCTCGCCATAGCATACCGCTTTTTCATTATCTTGAGTTTATTGCCCATAATACAGACCCCAAGAATGACCTGGGATACTCTTATTGTAGCAAACTACTTGCTAACCTTATCGAGCGGCGCAAAACTAATGTTAAGTTTTTTGGCGCCCTTGCCCTTAAAATAGATGGTTGCCGTTTCGCCGTCGAGCTCCACAATCGTACCAACACCAAAGAGTTGGTGGCGCACGGTATCGCCCTCGTTTAGATCGGGCACGTAGCGCGGCTCGTCATTCGGAATTTGCTGCTGCGGGGTGAGGTCTTCAACCATCGGCTGGTTGCTCTGGCCGCCACGCAGCGTCGTTGAGCTATACGCTTGGCCGCCTGTAAAGCCCAGACTGGTATCACTTGGCGCAAACTTGGCATCAACCTCGCTCAAAAAACGCGACGGCGGGTTGTGCTGCACACCGCCGTACAACATGCGGCCGGTCGCATAAATCATATAGAGCTCTTCGCGGGCGCGCGTCATGCCCACATAGCAAAGGCGGCGCTCTTCTTCCATCTCGAACTGGTTGTAAATGGCGCGGGAATGCGGAAAGACCGTTTCTTCCATACCGATCATAAAGATGACTGGAAACTCCAGGCCTTTCGAAGCGTGTAGGCTCATCAGCGTCACTGCATTGCCTTCAAAGTCGGCCTGGTCAACATCGCTCACCAGCGACACTTCTTCTAAAAAGACATCCATGCCAGCTTCGTCGTAGTTTTTGGCAACGCTCAAAAGTTCTTTGACGTTTTCGACGCGCGATTCAGCCTGGGCAGTGCCATCCTGCAAAAAGCCGTAGTAATCCAGGCGGCGGATGAGCGTTTCGATGACATCAGCAGGTGAGGCATCGGCCATGATTTCGCGCATCATAGCAAGTAAGTCGGCCAGTTCGCTGAGCCCTTTAATAGCGCGCGAGGTCAGCTGGTCGCACGTTGTAACCTCTGTTAATGCCTGCAGCAATGACATACCGTTGTCGCGCTGCCAGCGCATAAAGGTATCCAGCGTCTTTTCGCCAATGCCCCTGCTGGGGATGTTCACCGCCCGGCTAAAGCTAATCTTGTCTTCGGGCTGGAAAATAATCCGCAGGTACGCCATGAGGTCTTTGATTTCTTTGCGGTCATAGAAGCGCTGGCCGCCCACAATCCGGTACGGTATGCCGTAGTGAATGAACGTCTCTTCGACCGACCGGCTTTGCGCGTTGGTACGGTACAGCACAGCAAAATGATTAAACCGGCGCAAGCCGCCATCCACGGCATTGCGGATTCGCCGGACAATTGCCTCGCCTTCGGCGCGCTCATTAACCACTTGCAGCATTTGCACCGGCAGCCCGTTGCCAGAATCCGTCCAGAGCTTTTTGTCGGAGCGCTGCTGGTTGCGCGTGATTACCGCGTGCGCCGCGTCAAGGATATGCTTGGTACTGCGGTAGTTTTGTTCGAGTTTGATGACCGTGCAGTCGGGGTAGTCCTTTTCGAAGTTCAAGATATTGCGAAAATCAGCCCCACGCCAGGAATAAATCGAGTTGTGCACCACGATACCATTGGCTGCATAGTTATGTACTTTATCAATATCCAAATCGTATACCGGACCATCGTAGCGTTCTTTGGTTACAGACAGTACCTCATCATCAATAACGGCACCAGTGTCATCAGTAACCGGCACAATCATGCCCGGATGCATCTGCGCCGCAGGCATGAACATAAACATATTGCTTGTCATAAATGCATATTTGTTGATCTGGAGTTCGGCCTGGCTAGACTCTTTTAGCTTCTCCAGGGCTTGCTCGACCTCACCATAATCCAACTTATGTACTTCACTCCTAAACGTACCGGCACGGCCCGCCCTGACAGCATAGCCAGCGCGTTCAAACATCTGCAAATCAGAACGATCTGTCGTATTGGCAGAAATCCGGCTTGCCGACCATGGGCTACTCAACGTCGTCCGCCTGTCACCAAAAAGAACGACGTTTATATTTACACGCTTAATCCCGTTCCGAGTCGTCGCCTGCGGCACAAAATGGGAATCTGTCCTGCCCCATCTGGCAAAGAGCAGATGATTCGGCGTGCATGCCAACTGTCTACCCGAAGCCATTCGGAGCCTAAGTATCTCCCCCTTAAACGAGAACTTTTTCTTTGCCGTGACTTTAAAATATCCGGACTTGCCATAGCCGCTCGCCGACTGCACATCATCTCTGGCGGTGACATCTTCAATCTTTTTGGGGCCATTCTTCGTTTGTATTAACGTGCCTGGCAGCAGACATTGCCAGTCATCACCCACCACAGCGATGTTGTTCTTGGCGTTAGTGAGAAGTTTGACGAGTTTATACTGCGCCGCGTTGGTGTCCTGGTACTCGTCGATCATGACGTATTTAAAGCGGCGCTGCCATTTAAGACGGACCTCTGGAGTGCTTGCCAGCATGTCAGCCGTGCGCTGGATAAGATCGTCAAAATCGAGCGCTGCAGCTTCGCGCAAAGCCGCCTGGTATAGGGGGTAGATGTCGGCCGCGGCACGTTGCACGGGAGTCGAACCGGCACCACCCAGCTCCTCGGGCGTCATGAGCTCATTTTTGGCATTGCTAATAATTGACGCGAGCTGTTTGGCCGGAAAGCTCTTTTCGTCGATCATCTTTTGCTTGCAGGCCTGTTTAATTGCTTGCATGCGGTCGGCCTCATCAAAAATCACAAAGCTACGCGGAATACCTACTTGGTCGCCATCTTGCCGCAGGATGCGTACACAAATAGAGTGAAAAGTGCCCATATAGGGCATAAAACTGCGGTTGTCGGGGTCTTCATCGAGCAGTTTCGCAACGCGTTCACGCATCTCCTTGGCTGCCTTGTTGGTAAAGGTGACAGCCAAGATATTGTAGGCAGCGGCTTTTTCGGTAGCTATAAGATATGCGATGCGGTGCGTTAGTGTTTTGGTCTTGCCCGACCCGGCGCCAGCCTGAATAAGCAACGGCCCTTCCGTTGTTTCAACAGCCCGGCGCTGTTCGGGATTAAGCTCAGCAAGCAGTTCGTCTATCACGGAAAGTATTGTAACAGATTGAGCTTATGGATATTGCTGTAATTTACGCTGTGTTTTGCGCACCAGTGGTTAGGCGTGTTACGCGCGAGCGCGAGCCAAACGCATAACGGCGCTAGCCATCGCCTCTGGATTGCCAGCCGGTACGCTGTAGCCATGGCGCTCGTTGTAGGCGATCTCAATATCAGCATCATCAGCCACAACCAGCAGCGGCACGCCTACGCGGGCAAATTCACTGGTAGCATTAGCCAAAATAGCGTCAGCATAAGAAAAAGGAGACGCTCCGTGCTGCTGCGTCTCCTGGTCGTCTTCGAATAAAATGCGGTCAATGCAGTTTTGCATAGCCCATTTAACTACACTGTTGTCTTCAACCATCGCAGCGTCGGTAATGACCAGCTTGATGTTTTGCGGCAAGTAATAGAGTGCGTGGATAGCGTCGAGCAATTGCTCAGAGCTAGTGCTTGGGGTAATGTAAAGGTAAAAATCGCGCATCGTACGGTCCTGTTCGTCTGCCTTACTTAGTTCGCTTATTGGTAGTGAAGTTGCGAGTGCGTCTGCCATGCTGTCCTTCCCTCTTTCTGAGATTGCTCCCTTAAATTATTTTGATCCTTTAAAGGTTCGTATCGTAGCAAGAAAATGCTGCTTTGTGTGTTGCCTGGCGCTTTACAAACGTAAGCGTTTATTACATTGTAGGTGTAGACAGCCCGCCATGCAATACGCCTAATCTTATGATACGTACACAAATCGGAACATGTCAATAAAAAAGTGCTATAATGTAACCAATATCACGGAGTAAATAGTGAAATTCTTCAAGAATACTGAGCTAGCCAAAATTTATAACGTTTCCGAGAAGTCGGTCAGGAACTGGATCCAGGCCTCAGAAGAAAGCAAACTCGACCTTCGTTTGTTTGAGCATAATGACAAGAAGTACATCGCTAACACCGCAAGAAATACCAGCATCATTGAAGAGCTTGTTGAGCGAGGGAAAAAATATAAGAATAGCAGGAGCTTTAAGACTGTTAGGCCATCAGATAAATTCTATAAACTCTATAGTACGAAGCAAATTATCGACATAATTTCTAATCTTGATATCTACCAAGAAAGCCCCCTTCAGTACACATATTTTAATAGCGGCGCTAGACGGTGGGACGATTATACTCGCCACCTTTTAAAAGACGACGCTTCAAACGCACTCACTAATACTGTCAATTTACTTGAAATTAACCAGGCCTATATTGACGAACTCGTCAAGAATTATACAAGCGTAAACATTATCGATCTTGGAGTAGGCAATGCATTACCTGTTCGACAAATTCTCAGCCATTTCCTAGAAAGTCATCAGCTTAAACGCTACATCGGCATTGACATTAGCCAAGATCTTCTTGATATTGCCCAACAGAACATAACAGCATGGTTCAACGGGCAGGTTAAATTTGAAGGATATATCCGTGATATTGTATATGAACGTTTTGATGACTTACTCGTGTCTGAAGCATTCGGGGCTGACGCAGGCTTAACAATTAATCTAGTTTTCTTCCTCGGCGGCACTTTAGCAAACTTCCGTGAGCCCGACCATGCCCTCGCCACGATACACGATAGTATGGGCAAGAATGACTTGCTCTTTTTCACAAAAAAATTGGATAACGATAAGTCACGACGTTTTTTTGAGCTCGCCACACCAGGCAATCAAGCTATAGACCTTGTCCTTGCGCTGCTCAACATAGACAAATCATACTACACCCTCGACCAATTATTTGATGAAGGCAAAAAGGCACGCGAAGTTTATGCGCGCCTTGAAATTGCACTTGCCGTTGAATTTGAGCTAGGAGGACAGAAGCGAGTAGTTGAATTTAATAAAGGTGACCGAATTCTGCTCTGGCGCGCAAAACATCAGTCAGCAATAGAAATTATCGAACAATTCGATAAATGTGGGCTAGACCTGCTTCAGTCGTCTCGATCGATTGACCAAACATATATCCTAACAGTGTCTAAACTACAGACTCCAAAACCATAACTACCGATAATACAGTCGTCGGTTATAAATAACGGATCACTTTTTGTTAAGTGATCCGTTATTTATTTCTTTGTTACCAATACTTTTGCGTATCATACCATATACACATGAAGTATGTGCTCAATTATGACTATTGGTAACGGTGTAGACAGCTTAGGTATTATTCATACCCAACATAATGATACGATTATTTCCTTGATCATGTCAATATTGCATTGCTATAATTATGTTGTGGAAAACTCTGAGACCCCAAAATACTTTAAAATTAGAGAACTAACCAGGCTATACGGCGTATCCGATAAAGCTGTTCGGAACTGGATCGAAAAGGCAAAACTAGGCAAACTTAATCTTGAGCTAACTGTGCTAGATGGCAAAACATACATAAAAGACTCGTTTCATAATAGCGCCGTCCTTGAGCAAGTTGTATTGCGAGGTAAGAAGTATCACAACAAAAGGGCAGTACATCTAGTCACCCCAAGTCATGCCTTTTACGAGCTATACACCTTGGATCAAGTAGTTGACATTATAAACAGCATA
>DATCYV010000008.1:0-6935 GCA_036526215.1 Saccharimonadales bacterium (SeqCode) | reverse complement strand
CTGTTAGCCGCCTGGCCATTAACAACCCGCCAACCGTCCCATTGCGTACCTTGCTGAAAGGATATATTACTGATGAAAGGACAGCCAGTAAGCAGCGAGCAGCCAGTACCGATCCGTATGCAGAACCTCCGGAATGGCTTTCGAACGAGTTCACGGTGCCGCGCGGTAGGCTTGCCACACTCCGACAACTTGGAGCACGTGGCATCGGTCAGGCAATTGACGACTTACGCGCGCTTGGCACCTATAGCGACGTAAGCAAACCCGACACACACCCCCTGCAGAGAGATCTGGAGCTAGCCCTTGAGCGTCATCCTAACCTTAAGGTCTCGGTAATCAGCCCTGATGGCCCGAATGCCGCACGACTTGCGGGCATCATGAGCGTACTTCGCTTCCCAGAGGAACGATTTGCTTCCCGGTTAAGTATTCCTAACACCACTAGCTCGTTCGGCAGGCACCACCCGAGTGTTTTGGTGAGCGCGTTATTGCACTAGTTAGCCCTAAGGCCTAGTGGGGGGTAACGATCCACTGAGCCCAGTCCGCAAGCGTTCCGTTATGCATGTGTCCGAGAGCTTCATGATCATCGGTCAGAGAATGCAACGTCGGCACTATGTCAGCCGCAAAACCTTGGTTCCCATTAGCACCAGCTATCGCTCGCAAGCGCCAAACAGATCGGTTCGTCCGCTTCACCGAACCAATTGTAAAGTTTCTCTTGGGCACGTAAATATGTGTATTGGGAGATGCCGGATCGCACGCAAGTTCTTCCGCGATCCTATACGATTCATCGGTCGTCCAAACCCGGCGATGCAGCCACATATCCATAAGTGGGCCCGTCTCGGATTCAACCTCGTAAGGCAATGGGCTGTGGTTACGCTGCGCTTCGGGACGACGCGCCTCACGCGCAACCATGTCCCAGCCCCACCGCGCAAAAGCAACAGGAGCGGCCGCAGCACGCATTGCTGTTGAGTCATATACATGGAGCGACTCCACTGAGCCGGCTGGCAGACTCCTCTGAGAGAGAAGCTTCAATGCCACCAGTCCGCCCGCCGAAGCCGCTACAACAGACAAGCGCTTCGTGCCAGCATTCAACATAGCTTCAGTTACAGCCTGTCCATATCTCCCTACGAGGTCAGTATACTCAGCGGGAGAGAATGGCACAGGCCGTCCCAATATTCTTCTGCGATCATCCACATCCTGCCGCGACAAGCGTTGCAACGCAAAGACGACCTTGCCCGTAGCGCTAGCTAGGCCTTGTGCACGCTGTAGCAAGTCAGATGGAACCGAGGTGCCCTCCTCGGAGCCGGGTTGCCATAAAGAGCCACCCATGATACTGGGGAGCAGGATAGCCTGCTCAGCAGAGACATTGCGTTCTTTGCCCTGGGCATCAAGAGGGTTAACTACCTGCAATTTCATGGGTTAATTATATAATATTTATCCTATGATTCAAACTACCGCGTTTGGCTGGCGCGCCATTTGGCGATTTCGCCGTGGTGACCGCTCAGGAGTACTTCGGGCACGCGCATGCCGCGGAATTCCTCTGGGCGAGTGTATTGGGGGAATTCAATGGATTCGTCATCGTCTTGGAACGATTCAATGTCGGCGCTCGTTTCGCCGCCCAGCACGCCAGGCAGTAAA
This sequence comes from Saccharimonadales bacterium (SeqCode), assembly GCA_036526215.1. Lineage (GTDB taxonomy): Bacteria > Patescibacteriota > Saccharimonadia > Saccharimonadales > UBA4665 > JARIHD01. The sequence goes on along the minus strand of DATCYV010000008.1, from coordinate 5,303 downwards.
CGCACGACGCTGTCGATCATAATCATAGCTGGCAGTTCGCCGCCGGTCAGCACGTAATTGCCGATGCAATATTGGCGATCAACCCACTGGGTGACGCGCTCGTCGTAACCTTCGTAGCGCGGGCAGATAATAATCAGCCCCTTATCACGGGCAGCAAGTGCTTTAGCGTCAGATTGTTTGTACACCTTGCCGCGCGGCGTTGGCAACAGCACCAGCGCATCTGGATCATTTTGCTTGGCCAGCTCAATCGCCGCTACTAACGGCTCAGGCTTAAGGAGCATGCCATCACCACCGCCATACGGCGTGTCATCAACCTGTTTGCGCGGACCAAGGCCAAAATCGCGCAGGTTAATGTACTCGTACTGCACAATGTCGCGGTCTTGGGCCTTCCAGAGCATGCTGTTATTCAGCACGCCGTGAAACATCTCAGGAAAGAGGGTAATAATTTGGATCTTCATACTCATTTGCCACCATTATATCAGGGGTGACGACAGATACAAAAAGACCGGCATATTACAGCCGGTCGTTTTGCCACATAAAGCTCCCATCCACTTTTGGTGAATGGCTCGCATGAGCTTATCAGTTTTTGTTTTTTAACGGTCGTCTTTTGGACTGCCTTAACTATACATCAAGGTCGTCGAGTTCTTCAAGCTCTTTGCGTGTCTTACTTACAACACTGCTTGAGCTGTAGTCATCGCCATATGAGTCATCGCTAGATGAGCCATTGCCATCTGATGATGAGCTCGCTGAGCCGCCATCGACACCGTTGTCTACAATCTTGAGGTTGTAGCGGGCGTCATTTTTAGTACCTAAAGCACGCAAGAGGGTGCGCAAGCTCTGTGCGGTTGCACCGCGCTTGCCAATTACACGTCCTAAGTCTTCTGGATCAACTGTTAGTTCCAACAGTACACCCTTTTCGTCGATACGACGTTCGACGCTCACCGCTTCGGGGTTGCTCACCAGAGACTTGACGATGAACTCTACAAATTGCTGGTCAATACTACTCATGTCAGGAATCTCCTTGGTTAGTGGTTCTATCTATTATAACAATATGAAAAGCAGCTCTGGCTGTGAGCTGCTTCATTGACAAACAGTGTTAAGTTATGCGTTATCGCTGTTTGCCTCAGCCTCTGCCTCTTGTGAAGCCTCTACTCCTGGGGCTTCTTCGGCAGGTATTTCTGCTTGTGGCTCTTCTTTTGGCTGATTCTTGCGCAATTTTTCAGGATTGCGGATTTTGCCGGCCTTTGCCTCGCTCAAAGTCACCCACTTTGGCAGCTTAACGCCTTCCGTCTGAAGCAACCGGGCGGCACGGTCGGATGGCTGTGCACCATTGTTCAGGTAGAAGGCGGCCTTCTCTTTGTCGAGAGATGCAACTTTATCGTGCGGGTTGTAGCTACCCAAGAGGGCAACAACCTTACCACTGGTAGGGGTCAAACGTGAGTCTTGTACGACCACGCGGAACATTGCGTGACCCTTGCGACCAGTACGTTGCATGCGAATGGCTAACATAATATAAAAATATCTCTCTTTCGTTTCTTGCTTAGATTTCTAACGTAATCTCGCTATATTTTACAGATTACCGCCCCTGATGTCAACTCCTTAGTCGTGCAGTACCCAAATTGCGTAGTTCTTTGGCCATCCACCGGCTGTCTGGGTCGTCTGGGTCGACCTGCAGCCATGTATATTCGCGATTCTTGTAGAAATTGGTTACTCTTGGCCCACTAAGAGGTGATACCCGCATTTCATGAGCGCCTAGGCGCCCCGCAGCATGTTCGAGCTCCTCTAGCATAGCTGACCCATACCCCAGGCCCCGCACAGATGGGTCAACCACCAGATATTCAAGCATAATCAGTCCAGCAGCATACGGACCATATAATGCGCCAAATGCAGTCATTCTGCCGTCAACCGCCAAGCCATACAGATTAATCTTGGGGTTAACAAGATCAGAAAGCACCTCTTCATAGCCCCAAGGAGCCGCGGGTTCTACAATCTCGTTTACATACCCAACAACCTGAGGCGTCCAAGCATGATCTTGCTGCAATTCAAACTTCTCAAATGTACGCATTACTACTTAGTTTGGTAGTGCTGGAGGGCGGCTTCGGCGGCTTTTTGCTGGCCAATCTGCTTGCTTGGGCCTACACCTTGGCCACGTAGGTCGCCGCCCACAAAGACACCAACGGTGAAGATTTTGTCGTGGTCGGGGCCTTCTTCGTGCAGCACCTTGTACTGAGGTGTGTGGTTTTCGCGGCTCTGAGCCATCTCTTGCAGGTGCGATTTAGGGTCCATCCACGAACCACTCGCCAAGATTTGTTTGAAAGTACTCAAAATAGTGCGGGTAATAAATGCCTTGGCTGCTTCGTAGCCCTTATCAAGGTACAGTGCGCCAACCACTGCTTCGTAGCTGTTGGCCAAAATCTGGGCCCGGGCACGGTCGGTACCACGCTTTTCGCCCCGGCTCAGACGCAGCAGCGGCTCAAAGCCATTGCGAGCGGCGGCAGCACCGATGCTTTCGGTACGTACCAGCGCGCTGCGCCAGTTGGTCAAAATACCTTCCGGATCGCTAAAGTTACTATAGAGATATTCGGTTACCACCAACTCCAGCACGGCGTCACCAAGGAACTCAAGACGTTCGTTATGCTCTGGGGCGGTCTTCTTGTGCTCGTTCACGTACGAACGGTGCGTGAAGGCAAGCACCAAAAGATCAATATTGCTGAATTCGACGCCCAGTACTTCGCGGGCAAATGCCTGGTAGGCACTAGTATCCATGTCTTACTCCTTTTTAGAGTTTCGCATCGCGGATCTTTTTCATTCCGACTAGGATTAATTTACCAATGTCATCATAAGCAATTTTATCAATTGCTTGGTTAAGCGGGAACCACCTAATGTCGTTTAGCCAGTCTTCTGGCGCCAATTTGTTTGTTTCGCCCAAACCTTGCACCAAATAAATATGCATGGTCATAAGCACCAATGTTTGGCCGCGGCGATAGCGGAAGTTTACCTTGCCAAGCCAGTTAAAAACCTTCATCTCTTGCAGACCGGTCTCTTCGCGGATTTCGCGCTCGGCTGTCAGTTTTGGTTCTTCATCAGGCTCAACATGGCCCTTTGGAATGGTCCAGCGGTTTTTTGCATCTTGGATAAGCAGGATTTCCAGGCGATTGTCACGCCTAGGGTTACGGCGAAAAATTATACCACCCGAGGTTGTTTCGCGGACTACTTCCTGAATCGTTGGGCGCCGGCCTGGCATCAGGCGGCGAATTCCCTGGATTGGACCTCGAGGTCGTTTCATGCCTTGCTAACCTTCTTTCTGTGAATCTGCCGATTCACCAGCTCCTCCGCCCCGCTGCCTTAGCGCAGTACCAAGTACACCGTTGACGAACTTTGACGAGTTTTCGCTTCCAAAGGCCTTAGCAAGCTCAACCGCCTCGTTGATGACCACTTTTGGTGGTACGTCAGCTTCGTAGGTCAACTCATACAAGCCCATGCGCAGGATTACTCGATCCATGCGCGCAATCTGCTCAATTGGCCACTCTGGCGCAATTGGTCCGAGGGTCGCATCTAGTTCAGTAGTACGCTGATCAACGCCGCGGACAAGACGCTCAATGAACGATTTGTCCTCGACGGTACCCTCATAACGTGTAATATTACGGGACAATATGGCTTCAAGGTCGAGGTTTGCATCACCGGCAGCACGACGAAAATCTTCTTCGTACAGTGTTTGCAGCGCAATGATACGACCAAGGTGACGATTTGATGCCATATTGTTAAATTCCGTTTACAGTTTCAGTATAGCCCACCAGCATACCTATAACTAGGCAGCTTTTTTGCCGGTTTCGCGGCGGGTTGTGAAGGCTTTTACTGGTGATTTAGCGTTAACGGCACGAGCCAACTTGAGAACCAAGTGACTACGGCGAGCGCCGGTACGACGTGCAGATGTTCGTTTCTTTGGCTTACCCATAAGGGGAGGAACTCCTTACCTATTGATCTGTTATTTTCTAATAACTTAGCCTCATTATACCGCATTACCGCAGCATTCTCAAGGGGTAGGCTGAAGATGAGCTATTTGACTAGACCACAAAGTTGACAAGCTTGCCCGGAACGTAAATGCTCTTCTTGGGTTCGGCACCACCGAGGTGTTCGGCGACCTTGGCATCAGCCTTGGCCTGGGCAATGATGTCTTCCTGCGAAGCGTCAGCGGCAATTTCAAGCTGAGCGCGCAGCTTGCCATTAACCTGCACTACCACTGTTATGGTGTCGCTTACCAGGTACTGTTCGTCGTGCACCGGCCACTCACTTTGGTGGATAGAGCCATCTTTGCCCAGTTGGTGCCATAGCTCTTCTGTGATGTGCGGCGCAAAGGGCGCAAGCAACTGCACCAAGCTCGTAATCGCCCAGCCCCAAGTTTCGGGTGCTTGCTCGTAACGAATGGTCGTTTTGAGCTTATACAGGTCGTTTACCGTCTCCATGAGCGCAGCAATAGCGGTGTTAAAGCCCATTTCCTCGAGGTCTTTGCTGACGCGGTGGATGGCACGGTGAACCACGCGCTTTAGTTCGATATCGTCAGTCAGCTGCTGGCTGTCGCCACGGTTCATGTAGTCCTGAGACAACGCCCACACGCGCTGCAAGAAGCGAAACGCACCGCCCATGCCCTCGACACTCCAGTTGGCGGCTTGGTTCCAAGGGCCGATAAACAACTCCATAATGCGGATTGCGTCAGCACCATAACCTTGCTCAATCAGGCCATCCGGCTCAATGGTATTACCCTTGGACTTGCTCATTTTGGCGCCGTCTGGAGCCAGAATCATGCCCTGGTTACGCAGCGTCTTGAACGGTTCGCCAAAGTCGATCAGACCGGCATCTTGCATCACCTTGGTCCACATGCGGGCGTACAGCAGGTGCATAACAGCGTGCTCGGCGCCACCGATGTAATCGTCGACTGGCAGCCAATATTTGACCTTCTCGGCATCAAACGGCTTATCGGCATTGTGCGGGTCGGCAAAACGTAAGAAATACCAGCTCGAGCATGCAAAGCCGTCCATGGTGTCTGTTTCGCGCTCGGCAGGACCACCACATGTTGGGCAGGTGGTGTTTACAAACTCTGGTGCGCGTGCCAATGGGCTACGGCCGTCACCGGAGGGCTCGAAGCTCTTCATTTCGGGCAATACAACGGGCAGCTGGTCGTCGGGCACGGCAACAGCGCCGTCTTTCGGGCAGTGAATAATCGGGATCGGTGCGCCCCAGTAGCGCTGGCGGCTGATCAGCCAGTCGCGAATCTTGTAGTTGACCTTTTCTTGGGCAACACCCTT
>DATCYV010000007.1:0-9220 GCA_036526215.1 Saccharimonadales bacterium (SeqCode) | reverse complement strand
ATCTGCAGGCGGCCGGTTTGACAGTCTGTATATAACCGGCTGTAAGGCGGCATGGAACACGGGTAATACCGGCCCGCTCATTTACAGCACGTCAAAGTACATTATGCGCCAGGGCAGTGTGTTCGGGAACGCCTATGCAGGCGGGCAGACTGACGCGGAAATTATTGACCTTAGTAATATTCCAATAATCAGGTTTCAAGCAAGCTTGGGAGTTGCGGATGTTACTGATGAATTCGTTAGTATGAAATCTACTGCTGGCCCAGTGCGGGTATCTGCCGAGGGACAGATTCTTACGAATACATATTTTGAGGCTACTCCGGCTACCTATGGTTCAGGTTCTCCGGAAGGTGTTGTAACGGCGCGGGTGGGATCTTACTATTATGATCTAAATGCTACTAATGGCGCTGTTATGTGGGTAAAGGCCGCTAATGTTGGCAACACTGGTTGGCGTGTAGTCAATGGCGACACGAACTGGCGAGATATAGTGGTGTGGGATGCGACCGGTACTTATTCTACTGGATCTCTGGCTGCCAGTTTTGCCCCGCGTAGCGGCCAGGCTGGAAAGGTGTCGGTGCGCCGGATTAACGACCGAGTGCATGTTCGGATGGTCAACATTCAGGCAAATGCTTCGCTGACCTCTGGAACGCTCTATCAGCTGGTTGCCTCTATGCCTACGGGATTTGTCTCTGGGTCAGGTGCTGTTGTCGCGGTGGGCTTGATTGCGTCAGCGGGCTCAGTTCAGGCTACAGCAGATCTAAGCCTGCGGCCATATGCTGCGCTAGCGAGCGGTGCGGTCGTAGCTGGAGCGGCACCCATCGAGATCGAATATGCGGTTACGCCTGGCTATGCATGGCCGGCAACTTTGCCGGGTGTCGCGGGCTCGGCTTAGTCTGCGTCTTGTTGAGTGCGTATTATTCATCTTTTCTAGCATGTTCCCACTGCCAGGCGGTCCGGCAGGCGTCGTGTATGGTTAGTGTTGCCTCCCAGCCTAACTCGCGCTGTGCCTTTGTGGGGTCGGCATATGAGATTGCGATGTCGCCTGGCCGTCTGGGGACTATCTTGTAGGGAACGGTTACGCCATTTACTTTTTGGAATGCGTCTATAAGCTCTAGTACCGACACGCCGCGACCAGTTCCTAAATTGTATACGGCTGTGCCATCGATCTCGTCCAGGTGGTGCAGTGCAGCGATATGCCCTCTTGCCAGGTCGACTACATGTATATAGTCACGGATGCCGGTGCCATCCGGAGTGTCGTAATCGTCTCCGTAAACAAATAAATGCTCTTGCTGGCCGGCGGCAGCTTGGACTACATAGGGCAATAGGTTGGCCGGTGTGCCCTTGGGGCTTTCGCCCAACAGCCCGCTCGGGTGAGCGCCTACTGCATTGAAGTAGCGCAAAATAGTAACATGCCAGTTTTGCTGGCTGGCCGCCACATCACGAAGGATCTGCTCCATCATGAGTTTGGTCCATCCGTATGGATTTGCTACGCTGGTTCCAACCTGGGAGCCCTCTGTGACGGGGAGGTTTTCCGGCTCGCCATACACCGCCGCCGAAGAGCTAAAGACAAACTTGTTGACCGCAAACTCTTGCATGCAGAGTAATAGGTTAAAGGTTGTGACAAGATTATGCAGATAGTAGCGCAAAGGGTTTTCAGTTGATTCGCCCACGGATTTGAGCGCGGCGAAGTGCATAATGGCGCTAATTTCGTGCTTTGAAAAAACCGTTTTTAGGAATGCCAGGTCTAGCAGGTCGCCCTCATGCCATAGCGTATCGTGGCCGGTTATCTGCTTGATTCTTGTAGCCACAGAAGGGGTACTGTTGGATAGGTTATCTACGATGACAGGAGTACGCCCGGACTTAATGAGCTCCACTGTCGCGTGTGAGCCAATGTATCCTAAACCGCCGGTAACCAAGATCTTTTTGATCATAACAGGTCACTATACTCCAGTTTAGCGGCGCCGATGTAAGCTATTAGACAGATTTACGTGACAGGTAGGGTATATTGTGGCCTTATAAAGGTTGCTTTATTTGCTGGGTATTTGGGAGGATGGAATGGCATGGGCTAGGCGCACGATGGTTGGATGGGGCCGGTGGACGGGATATATAATTTCGTCATCGATTATTTTTGGCCTCCTTGTATTTATTGTGGTTAATTTTTATGTCTTTTCATCCATTGTTAACCTGGACTCTTTTATTTACGCGTTTTTGCTGCTGTCGCTGCTGACGGACGGGCTGTTTGCCTTTATTCATTTTCCGAGGCGGCGACAGCATTCGGTCGGCAAGAAACAGACTCATTTTGATCCGGCTAAGCTAACAATAGTTATTGCCTGTCATAATGGCGCCGATGTCATCAAAGAAACAATCGATGGTGCTGTTAAACATGTACCGCCAAAACAGGTTATCGTGGTTTCTGACGCGTCCACCGACGATACTGCTAAGATTGCCCGCGAGAGTGGCGTGTACGTGATTGAAAATAAAGTTAACTTACACAAAGTGGGCAGTATTAACGCTGCGCTCGATGCGGTCAATACTCCGTATGTGCTTATTTTAGACGACGACACGCTCATTGGTGACACGCTCATTCCGACCAGTCTGTTGGATGAGGGGTACACGGCGGTGGCGTTTAATGTTATGCCAGTCCGTGAGCGTACACTTATCAACGAGCTGCAGCGTTTTGAATACCGTAACAGCATGCAGGTTGGCAAACATATGCGCGCCAAGGCTGGTGCCATTGGTAATGTTTCTGGTGCGATTGGCCTGTATCGTACTCATGACCTGCGGCAGCAGATTAAGAAGCACTCCGGGCAGTTTGCCGGCGAGGACGAGCAGCGTACACTGCTCGCGCATATGTATGGTGAGGGCAAAGGGATAACGTATACCGATTCACTGGTACTGACCAAGCCGCCCGCAACGTACCGTGAGCTGTTTCGGCAGCGTGCGTTCAGCTGGAGCTTGTCGGTGCCGGAATTATTTATTCTGTACTGGCGCGTATTGCTGTCTCCGCGGTATCATTTTTTGCTAAAGGCCGAAAAATCGTACCTGCTTTACATATACCTGACAGATCCGCTGCGTATGCTTTTTGCTTGGGCGCTCATCTTGCGGCCGGTACACATCATTACCACATATGTTTTCTATCTATTGCTGAACACGGCTATTTGGTTAAGGATAGGGCGCCAAGACACCTTGCGGGCAATTATATTTTCGCCGCTTTACACGCTGAGCATGACAGTCTGCCGGTTCATAGGCTACTTTTATTGGTTGGTAGAGAAGGCCCGCTATTTGGGCAAAAGACGGTACCGCCCGGTCACGGAACGGAGGCTATTGCTAGAATACTCTCTGACGTTTTTGGTGATCGCAGTGTCATGGGTAATCAGCGCCCAGCACTTTGTTAATGATATGCAATTGCTGAGTGATATCCGTAGCGGCAGTCTGTCGAATAACAGCGAGAGCGGTGCGTTCAACTATACCTCAATTTCGGTAGCGCCATCCATCGCTCTCTCTAACGCCGCGGTCAGTTCTGATGTAGTAAGTGTGTTGATGGAGCAGGGAGACACTCCGCGCGCGGTGGCGGACAAGGCGATTAACGAAGTCTTAATCCAATCTCCCAGCATAACCCTTGGAGACGCCCAGCGCTGGAAGGCGGATATGTGGCTGGTGGGCCAGCTTCCGTCGCTTGCGCACTATGAGCCCGGCAAGGCGATAGATCTTTCAAGGGGAACTGTTCAGCGCGCAATTGATATAAGTTTACGGGGGTAATAAATGGGGGTAATGAATAATGAAAAGTATTCGCGTACATCTCAGAAATATCAGCAGGCGGACATACATACTGCTATCCGCGCTACTGATTATTGTATTCGGGTCGAGTGTGGCATGGGCGATGCACCTAGGTGCTAGCACCATTCCACTAAGGCAGTATTTTGCCGGCAATTATACCAATGCGATTTGGTATTGGGGCGATCCGGACAAGACAAACCAACGCCAGCTGGGCGACATGGCAGAGTTTATGTATTTGCATCAACTCAATGCTATTTATGTGGACGTTAGTAAATATGCGGCAGTATTCCAAGGAGCGCCTACAACGCAGCAAAAGGAGCAGGTCGGCCGCTTTAATACCACAATGGAGCGTTTTGTAAACACGCTTGGACAACGCCGGATAAAGGTCTATGCCGCAGCTGGCGATACCAGCTGGAGCAATCCGCCGGAGTGGAAGGTTCCGCTATCTATCATGCAGGGCGTGGAACAGTACAACCAGCTTCATCCAAAAGCACAGCTGGCAGGTATCGAATTTGACATAGAGGCGTACAACCAGCCTGGTTTTGCGGAGAGCTCTATGTCGTCCAAGGGGCTTGTACTGGGCGATTACTTGGGCATGGTAGACGCATTGGCCGCCGAGAACGAAAAATACACTAAGGGCTCGCACAAGCTAGAGCTTGGTTTTGCGATTCCTTACTGGTTTGATAATCAAAACGGCAACATACCACCAGTAGTTCGGAATAACTTGATGGGCCCCACGCTCTTTCATCTGCTGGACCGGCTCAACAAGCTGCAAAAAAGCAATGTAGTAGTCATGGCGTACCGGAACGCCGCACGCGGTAACGACGGCATTATCTTTCATGCTCGTACCAACATTGCGTATGCTCAGGCCAAGGCGCCGAACGTACGGGTTATAATCGGCCAAGAAACGACCGACGTGCAGCCCGCCAAGATTACATACCACGGCATGACCAAAACGGATATGTCAAACCAGGTGGCGCTCATGGAGCAGGAGTTTAGTTCTACGGGTGTGTTTGGCGGCATCGCCATTAACGACTTCGACGGATACCAGCAACTGCGCGATGGCAATTAGCCAGTTAGATTGTCTGTAGCGGTTGGTGCGCTAGTTGTATAATCTTGCAGTACCCAGACGATAATAGTATGGCCAGTCATAAGCCCTTCGGTTGGTACTGTAATTGTCGCAGGCAACAATATCGGGAGGAGATCCCTTATCTCATCCCGATATTACCGACATCCTTCAAGGTGTAAGGGCGCAGGGCTTAAAAGTCAAACTAGATACTGTCGGCTCTGCATTTCTTGGTAGTGCCCGTTTGCTTTTTAAAGGAAAAGGCTTAGTGGGCCAAGCGGATATTGGGACAATAGCCCTCATGTAGATTTTGTTAATGTTCCGTTAGATGGCGCGTGCCAAGAGACTATTGGCCAATTTAGAAGAGGGAGGCCTAACCTGCTAAACGAAACCCGAGCAGTTGCCGGTTTACTTCGCTACGCTGGAGTAGCTTTCGGCTACAATACAGTTGCCAGTACTGCAAACATAGGAGAGCTAGAAGAGATTAGGAGTATTGCTGAAACGGATGGCGCCGTGGAGTGGCAGGTTTTTGAATTTGGCCCAAACGGACCGAATCCCACCAATATGAAACCGAAACTGCGGCTCGCACCGGGCCAATTTGCGGAGGCGACAAGTAAGATATCCACCAAAACCGGTCTCAAAATCTCTTGCAAAAGCCTCGAAGAACGCGATGGTATATACTTTTTGGTAGACGGCTCGGGCATAGCCTGGAAGCCGGCCGGCGAAGGATTACGAACGGTAATGGGACATATTACACATGATCGAGATCTTGTAGCGTCGGCACTGCGCCTGCACGTAGAACGGCTTAGACGATAGATAACAATAAACGACAGGGTAGCACTATGACATACGAAGAAATGCTTAAACAAGCGGTTGTGGTCCGCGCGAAGTACGATCAATTAAACGAACGGAATGGCGTCTCTTGGAATGACCAGGCGCTGATGGCCGGTTTTGTCGGAGACGTTGGCGCTCTCTCCAAGATCGTTTTGGCTAAGAATGGTTTGCGTGCCATGGATGATGTGGATGAAAAACTCGCCCACGAACTGGCCGATTGCTTGTGGTCGGTTTTGGTTTTAGCCGATAAATTTGGTATCAACCTTGCGAACGAGTATCAGAAGACGATGGCTGCGCTGAATGAGCGCATTGACGCTAAGCTCCGATAAAAGAAGCCTCGAGAAGGCTAAAGAGCAGAGGTTATACTCCGACTTTAGCCTGTTTATTTTGTATTCGCGCGTTGTGCGCTTATGATAAAACTATGGGGCGTAATTCCTGGACGACCGCTTTTACTCATAACCCTGTCGACCCACTTGCCGGTGCTGGTGATCCGGCTATTGCATATATTGCCGGACGGGATTTCTTAGCGAAGCACCCTGGTGACGTAAACTTTTTGCAGCAGCAACCGCTGGCTGTCAGCTTAGCCCGCAGGCAGCAGGCCGATGGATCGTGGAAATATCCGGGCGGCAACACCAAACTGCGCTCGCAAGAAAATTACGACCAGCTCGAGACATTTCGCAACCTGGCGTACTTAGTGCAAATGTTCGAATTTGACCAATCCAATGCAGTAGTCGAGCGGGCTGTCGACTTTTTGCTTAGGTTCCAGACTGCCGAAGGGGATATCCGGGGTATTTTGGGCGACCAATACACGCCGTATTACACGGCGGCCATGCTCGAGTTGTTTGTAAAAGCGGGCTACAGTGACGACCCGCGCGTTCTGCGTGCCTTCCAGTGGCTGGGCTCAATCCGCCAAGATGATGGCGGCTGGGCAATACCGCTGCGCACCCGTGGCAAAGCCCTAGAGGCCATCACCCAGGATATACCGCCACTGTCGCCAGACCGGTCAAAGCCATTCTCGCATATGGTCACAGGGATTGTGCTGCGCGCGTATGCCGCTCATCCAACGTACCGGCATGCCCCGGAGGCAACCGACGCTGGCAAACTCTTGCTTACACGTTTCTTCAAAAAAGATGCGTACACCGACCGGGCGGATGCCTCGTTTTGGACGCGGTTTTCGTATCCGTTTTGGTTTACGGATCTTATTTCGGCGATGGATAGCTTGTCTTTGCTTGGCTTTAGCCGGGACGAGCCAGCGATGCGCCAGGCTTTGGATTGGTTTATTGACCACCAAGGTTCAGATGGTCTGTGGCGCCTCAAAACGCTCAAGAATGAGAAGAAGTTTCATACCAATCTATGGATTTCGCTGGCGATTTGCAGGATTTACCAGAGGTTATACGCGTAGCTAGTGGGTCACTACCCGGCGCGTGGTGCGGCTTGTGCGTTTGGGGTGCTGGAGTTCATCAGGGCGGACTTTGCCAAGGGCAATAAGCGCGCTGGCCGGCGCAACAAGGCTCCAGAGTAGCCCTAAAAACGACAGCGGCGAGTACGTGACTGCCACCAAAATAACAAACGTAATCAGGCTGTAGCGGATGTAGTAAATGGTAAAGCGGTTATCGGGGTTGCCGTAGTATTTGTCGGCAATCCGCCAGCCAATATACCCGGCGCCAAAGTAGCTACCAGCAATACTTAACGTGATAAGTAAATTTATAAAAGTTGCGCCGCCATACGGCCAGCGAAACAGCGGGATAAAACTAGTGAGTGCATAAAACACCATACCAAGGGCGGCGCCGCACACCAGCGACCACCACCAACATTTCCAGAAGATATCTGACTTACTTAAATGCATATGCTTCTTCTCTGCAATCTATGATACCAAGAAAAATGAGATTTGCCTGGGGTTTAGCTAGATCTCAACAGGTTCTTTGGGAAAGCCCTTTTTAAAGGCCTTCATGAGCGCTTCGTGAAGCTGAGGCGTGCGGAATGGCAGATTGGCAAAGGCGGCAGGGCCGACCCACAGCGGGGCATGGGTGTTCATGTCGTAGGTGTTCATAACGCCTTCTTCGGAATCTTCTTGGATGGCGATGCTGTCGTGCGGTGCCACGTTACAGAGGTAAATGTATTGCTCGTTGTAGGGCTCAGGGTGTTTTTCGATATATAGCATCCGGGCGGCGGTTACGGTTAGGCCGGTCTCTTCTTTGACTTCGCGTACCAAGGCTTGCTCGAGCGTTTCATGGTCGTTTACCCGGCCGCCAACCAGCGTATAGTACTGGCTGCCAAATTTATTGCGATGCATAACCAGGAGCTTGTTGTCCTCAATAATAACGGCGCGAACGGCTTTTCTCATGGCCCCAGTATACCAGATGTCGTTTTTTACCAGGCATTCGTTATACTGAGGGTATGCAGCAAAGTAAAGTGCAAGAACGCCCTGTTCGGCGGCATGCCTATTTGTCGGCGAACTCTTTGCGGCTTCGCCAAGACGACTCATTTTATGGATTTGCCAGGCGCAATATTGCGTTGTTTGTTGCAGGGCTGGTGTTGTTCTTGCTGGTGGTAACTGTGGGTTGGCGCTATTTTACCTCAAACGATACACCGTATGCGCAGGCTACAGCAAGCCAGGGGGATTTTACATTTTCGGCAAAGTACTACAAAAACGCCGTCGTGCAAAAGAGCCGGGGTATGAATTATCTGGTGCGCACCCGGGACGGGAAAGAAACATCGCTGTGGGTAGCCAAGTCAGACGCAGTACTGCCGTGCCGCACCAACCCGACCTTTGACTTTTCGCCCATGCCAGGCGTGCGGGTTGAAAGCAGCTGCTACCGCCAAGACCGGCTGGTGTTTGCTGCGGATGTTACGGCAGGCAATCAGGTGTATCAGATTAATATGACCTCGCAAGAGCCGATAGATATTCAGGACGCTAAGGACATCTTTGGCTCGGTGACGATAAACTAGTTTGGAGTAGTTTAACTGGCGATGAGGCTGGTGCCGGTCATTGCCTCGGGTACTGGCAGGCCCATAACGGCGAGGGCAGTGGGCGCAATATCGCTTAAGCCGCCACCATCACGCAAGGCGTGTGCATCGCTGCCGCAGAGGAGTACAGGCACGGGGCTGGTAGTGTGCGAAGTGACTACGCCGCCGGTTTGGGGGTCAAGTTCGATTTCGGCGTTGCCGTGGTCGGCGGTCATTAGGGCGGCACCGCTAGCTTGCAGGGTGGCATCAATGACTCGGCCGAGGCAAGCGTCGAGCGTGGTAATTGCCTGCTTGGCAGCTTCAAAAACCCCGGTGTGGCCAACCATGTCGGCGTTGGCGAAGTTCACGGCAATTAAATCATATGTGCCCGTGGCGATCTTCTCGATAACGTCATCGGCGATCTCGTGGGCCTTCATATCGGGCGCAAGGTCGTAGGTGGCGACTTTGAGCGACGGGATAAGCGAGCGGTCTTCGCCCGGGAACGACTCTTCGGCGCCACCGTTCAAAAAGTAGGTAACGTGAGCGTACTTTTCGGTTTCGGCCACGTGGTATTGGCGCAGGCCGTGCTGGCTAACGACC
>DATCYV010000006.1:0-2293 GCA_036526215.1 Saccharimonadales bacterium (SeqCode) | reverse complement strand
GGGCACCGCTCAGATGAACCCCTATGCTGCGACGCGGTATAAGCGTGTATTGCTATGGGCAATAGTCTATGCGGGCATTATGGCCCTGGTAGGTGTCATAGTACTTAAGCAGGCGCGCCGGGTTAATACGCTTGATTTTGCCTCGGGCAAGCTTAGCTTGACGGTAACCAAGCAAAAGTATACCGTGGGCGATACGGTTGGCTATACTATTAACAATCAGCTGTCTGCGCCTATAACCTTGCTTGACTTGTGTCCGCAAGAGCCGCTGCACGTATACGCCTGGAAGGATAATGCGTGGCAGCGCGCGCATGCCTCGGCGACTGACGCTACCAAGTGTGCTGCCAATAAACAGCGGACTATTGCCGCAGGCGCATCGGTATCTGGTGACTATGCGAACTGGAGCTCGCTTTTTAGCAATCCGGGCATTTACCGCATCGTCTTACTCGCTTCGAACTACGATGGCCTAGCGTACGCCGATTTTCAGGTGGCACCAAAGCCGACCGTAGCCGCAACGCCTGCACCGCAAGTTATTTACCAGCAGGTATACACCCCAGTGTATACGCCTGTGTACATACCCGTACAAGGTAGTACTGGTAGCTCAAACGGCGGCAGGCACGGCGACGATTAGATAGCCAGAACCGCACAATATGATATAGTAGTAGCGACATGAACTATCTGCAGCTCCATCATATGCATAGCCAGCCGGGCCGAGCCTAGGTAGTTTCTGATTGCACAGCCTACAGAAAACGCCGGTTCGCCCGGCGTTTTTGCCTGAAATTTGATACAATCACCATTAGAGAAGGAACAATAACACCCATGGCATTATCCACCCAACCATACAAAGGGGCGCGCGACTTTTACCCCGAAGATAAGCGATTGCAAAAATATATGTTTAGCGTGCTGCGCAAAGTGACTGAGCGGTATGGGTACGAAGAATATGACGCGCCAATCCTGGAGCCGCTCGAAATCTATCTGGCCAAGACCGGCGAAGAAATCGTAAACGAACAGACCTACGCTTTTGAAGATCGTGGTGGCCGCCGAGTTGCTATTCGCCCCGAAATGACCCCAACGGTAAGCCGCATGGTGGCCGGCAAGCGCCAAGAGCTGGCATATCCTCTGCGTTGGTACAGTATCCCCAACCTGTGGCGCTACGAGCGCCCGCAGCGCGGACGTTTGCGCGAGCACTGGCAGCTAAACGTTGATATTTTTGGCCTCGAGGATGCAAAGGCCGAAATGGAGATGATCCAGATTGCTGATAGTATCCTTAAGGATTTTGGTGCGACGCACGACATGTACTCAATCCGTGTCAACAGCCGCAAGCTTATGGATTTTATCCTAAAAGACTATCTTAAAATGAGTGATGTGCAAATGCACATGGCAAGCAAGCTGATCGACCGTATGCACAAAATTGCTCTTGCCGAGTTTGAGGCCGAAGTCGACGCGATCTTTACGCCAAGCCAACGTGATGCCGGTGCCAGCAGCAAGCTCATAGGAATACTCAAGACAAAACAGCTGCACCACTTACCCGATGCTATACGCGAGTGTCCTGCGGCCCAAGAATTGAAGCAGCTCATCGAAATGCTACATGAAGCTCGGATTCCTAATGTGGTTTTCGACGTGACAGTGATGCGCGGCTTTGATTATTACACCGGTATCGTGTTCGAGCTGTTCGATGAACACCCCGACAACAATCGAGCTATGATGGGCGGTGGCCGCTACGACGGCCTGGTTGGCCTCTTTGGTGTTGAACCGGTGCCAACGGTTGGTTTTGGTTGGGGCGACGTTACATTGCAAAACTTTCTTGAAGGGCACAATCTTATGCCCAACCTGCGCCCTGAAACCGACGTATATGTCGTGTTGATTGGCGACGTGTATGGCAAGGCGCTTAAGGTAATTAACGAACTGCGCGAGATGGGCGCCAACGTTGCTGTTGACCTCAGCGGCCGAAAGCCCGACAAACAGATCAAGACAGCCGTTAAGAAGGGCATCCACTACGCCATGTTTATTGGCCAAAAGGAGCTTGACGATGAGCTGTACGAGATCCGCAACCTGAATACTGGCGTCGAAGAGCGTCACAGCGCATCACGCATTGTGAGCATCGTCACCGATTACCGTTCCGAGGATTTGTAGTATTTACATCCCTCTTGCTATGGCGGGCAACCTGCGCAACAATTCCAGTGATGACCGGCAAAACATAGGACCTAACGGGAGGGCTGTTTGCCATGGATGATGCGGTGGACTATCGGTTGAGTCAGAAGATTGATGAAGTAGATTGCCGGATCGATCAAAAAAT
>DATCYV010000005.1:0-2963 GCA_036526215.1 Saccharimonadales bacterium (SeqCode) | reverse complement strand
GACGTCAGCCAAAACAGCCAGCGACTCAAGCAAGTACGACCGCCGAACGGCCGGTGGCACTCATAACAAGCCAAACCAAAAACCATAGTTCGCCCGACTTCAACCTATCATTTGACTACCCGGCGGACTGGACGGTTATCGATACACTTGGCAGTGGGGTGATTACCGCCCGCTCACCGGCTCTGCAGCTCAAAGATGCACAAAGCCGGAACTTTACTGGGCAGATAGTGCTGACTATGCGTAGCAAACAACTGCCACTACCGGAGTTCGATAAGGGCAATGCAGCTGCAATACGAGTGTCTGAAAAGATCGCCTACAGCAAACCGGGCGCCTCGCAGCGTGGCTCTACCTACATCAGTTTTCTCAATTACGCCAGCTCGGCTGAATTAACGCT
This sequence comes from Saccharimonadales bacterium (SeqCode), assembly GCA_036526215.1. Classification (GTDB taxonomy): domain Bacteria; phylum Patescibacteriota; class Saccharimonadia; order Saccharimonadales; family UBA4665; genus JARIHD01. The sequence goes on along the minus strand of DATCYV010000005.1, from coordinate 2,569 downwards.
GGACGGCATCTATATAACAGGTGATGTTGGCTACCAAAAGAGCCAGGCGATCCCAAGGGCCGATATCGTGCCGATTGATCCTGTAGTGAGCATTTCATTCGTAAAATGCGCAAGCGGCAGTTGTAATACCGAAGGGACAGCGATAGGTATTGCCCCGGCAATGTGGGATGATGCAGCGTTTTCGGGGCCACTCAAGAAGGTGCTGCAATCACTGGTGATTCGTTAGCAGGTTCTAGCGCCGTAAGTGATATTTCTGCTAGACTAAAGGTGAACTATGCCCAAAGAAAACACACCGAAGAAACAGGCCGAGTCCGATGGTGGTTCGGCTCCCGAATTGCCGCACGCCGTTGCCAAACAATACGGACTGCATCATGACCATGACGGTCCAGCACCCAAGCAGCAGTCCGACCATGCGCCAAAAGCGGCACCAAGCGTCAAGGCTGCCGCAGCTGAACCTGCCCAACATTCCGGCGACGTGCCTCATGATGCCCAGCCTGTAGATGTAAGCGATGCGGATACTTTGGTATCTCAAACTGACACTGAAAAGGTCATAGAAGACGCCAAAACTGACCAGGCTGTTGACGACATACTGTCAAAAGAGGGCGATGCCCTGCTCGACATGCAGAATGGCCCATTGCCGCACGCCCAGACGCCTGTTGTTCCTAAAAAGCGTGGCTTCTGGCGGAGCATTAGTCACTTTTTTGCAGCCTGGTGGCACAACAAGTGGGCGCGCTACGCAACAATTGTTATTGTGCTGGCGGCTATCGGTACGGCAACCGCAATCCCAAAGGCGCGCTACGTTGTACTTAATACCGTAGGAGTGCGCAGTTCGGCCTCGCTGACGGTGCTCGACGAGACAACCCGGTTGCCACTCAAAAATGTCACCGTAACGTTGGGCGCCCAAAAACAGATAACGAACAGCGACGGTGTAGTCAAATTTAACAGCTTGAAACTAGGTAGGTATACGCTTGCCATTAAGCGTGTTGCCTTTGCAGCTCACACCGAGCATGTCACCATTGGGCTGGGGAGCAATCCACTGGGCTCGTTCAGATTGCAGGCGACCGGTCTGCAGTACACTATTTTGGTTTCAGATTACGTTTCGGGTCAAGGGGTTGCCGCTGCTGAAGCTACAAGTGACCAAGCAGTTGCGCAGTCCGACAAAACCGGCAAGATCATTTTAACGGTAGCCGATACAAACGCCACAACGCTTACTGCAACAGTCGCTGCGGCGGGTTATCGAAGCGAGCAAGTGCATTTGAATGCAGACACCAATACCCAGGCGAAAGACGTGCTGGTCCCGGCGCAAAAAGAAGTGTTTGTCTCAAAATTAACCGGTAAATACGACGTTTGTACGATTGATCTGGACGGCACCAACCGAAAGACACTGCTAGCGGGTACCGGCAATGAAGGTTCAAACATCAGCCTGGTGGCAAGCCCTGACGGCAAGCGCGCCGCATTGGTATCCACTCGCGACAATATTCGCGACAGTGATGGATTCTTGCTGCAAGCCCTCACAATCATAAATATCGAAGACGGTACGAGCGTAACTGTTGACCATGCCGAGCAAATCCAATTAGTTGACTGGCAGGGAAACCGGGTTATCTACCGGATGACGCTAGCCGGTGCGAGCGCCGCCGATCCGCAGCGCAGCCGGTTGGTATCGTATGATTACAATGCAAATGCCCGCCTGCAGCTAGCCACAGCCAACCAGTTTAATGCCATACTGAGCGCTGGCGGCCAATTGTATTACACAATGTCGAGCACCGATCCTCATGCAACGCTTGGGCTATTCAAGGTTAAGCCTGATGGCAGCAACAAGCAGCGGCTTACCCAAGATGAAATATGGACAGCACTGCGTACTGACTACAACATAATTAGTTTGCAGACGCCGTCGGGTTGGTTGAATTATACTCTCCAAACAGAGAAGTCGGTGAGTGCTAATGCGCCTGCAAATACCGTTACGCATCTTTTTATCGAAAACGGCCAGGCGACTCAAAGCACATGGATTGATGTACGCGACGGCAGTGGCGTCCTTCTACTGCACGATGACGCAAAAAGCACCGACAAAACGCTGCGTGCTCAGGATGGTATTACCTATCCGGTGCGCTTTGCAACCGATAGTGCAATTATCTATCGGGTAGCAAACAATGCCGAAACCGCTGACTATGTAATTAGTGCTTCGGGCGGCGCGCCGCACAAAATTACTGACGTAACCCCAACCTACGGATACGCCCAGATATACTAGTTACATGGCCCCGGATATAACTGCATTTCAGGAGCGGGTGTGGGAGTATTATCGCCAGGCTGGCCGACACGATTTGCTGTGGCGACAACCTGAATCGGACGGCACCTATGACCCATATAAGATTGTGGTGTCTGAGTTCATGCTGCAGCAAACCCAAGTGGCTCGGGTGCTTCCTAAATTCGCGGCATTTACAGAAGCGTATCCCAACTGGGAGGCGCTGGCGTCGGCTTCGCTGGCTGATGTGCTCCGTCGGTGGAGCGGGCTGGGGTATAACCGGCGGGCGAAGTATATACACCTGGCTGCGCAGCAAATCGTCCTCGTGCA
>DATCYV010000004.1:0-11588 GCA_036526215.1 Saccharimonadales bacterium (SeqCode) | reverse complement strand
GGTGCGCCATAGAGTACGTTAAGATAACTTTTACAGATGACCCGGCAGTCGACATTGAAAAAATCCGCGATCTGCTGGAGAAATCTTAATTGGAGTATGCGCACTGCTACTTACTAATAGTCACTTCGTTCACGATAAACTCATCGACACCAGACTTAACTATATCGTTGCCATTGTCTAACTTCTCCGTGTAAGCGGTAACTTTAAAATCCCCAGCAGGAATATTAGCGTCACCGAGTATTTTTTCAAGCCGTTCTATTGTGTAGCGAGTTTTGATTCGACCATCTTCATTAAAAACGCCTTCTTCTTGTTCCGTGGCAGTTGTGGAAAGGAACTTCATTTCTGCAGCATCGTCAGGGGATTTGAGCGAAAGATAACTCTTACCACCATTGCGTAAAATTCGATATACCTCAGAAAACAATTGAGCGAGCACTTTAGATTCAAAATAGTGCAAGGCGAGACGTGAATAAACAATATCCACTGATTCATCTTCTAAAGGCAGCTTGCCAAAGCTAAAGTCGCACTGAAATGTTTTAAGTTTGCCTGTAAGGTCTAACTCGTTTGCATGAGCTTCGGCTTTGGCTAGAGGCTCATCGGCGATATCCACCAAGACAACAACGTGCCATTTTTCTGCAAAATAAATACTGTCGGTGCCGGTGCCGCCACCAAGGTCGCAGACCTTAGAGTTTCTGGGGAATTCCTTTTCTTTTTCGGCCGCGTATAATGAATGACCTTTATCATCTGGTATCCGTGCACTGTTCTTGTTCCAAAAATCCTGTAAATCAATCATAGGTTCTATGATACAACAATTTAGCTCAAAGAGGACTTAAACTTATACAACAGATCAAACGTCACATCAAAACAAAAAGAGTTCGGAAACCAAACTCTATTGTATCTGTAAATTCAACTTGGTGCGCGAGAGAGGACTTGAACCTCCACGCCCTTGCGGGCACTAGTACCTGAAACTAGCGCGTCTACCAATTCCGCCACTCGCGCAGATAACTAACAGATGAGATTGTACTGCAAAATCTGGTTTTCGGCAAGCGGTCTATTTGCGGGTCTGCGAGATGTCTTTTTCGCGGATCATCCACTGCGCTACTGTGCTGTAGCGATCAATGGCGTTATTCATGGTGCGCTCGTCTAAACCAAAGACCTTGCCACGCGTAATGTACAAGAAGTGCGGCTGGTACAGGCCAACTGCTGGCGCGTCTGTTTGCCAAGCCTGCAAGAATGGCTGGTACTTTACGACCCGCAGTGCCGGATCTGTCCGGGTGCGGCCTGCCTGAAGTGCAGCATCGGCAGTACCGGAGCGATACTCCGAAAAGTTTAGGCGGTTCTGCACACGCACATCGGCGTATTTGCTATCCCAGTATACGAACACATCTGGGTCTTGGCCTACTGAAATGCCGTACAACAACGCGTCGTAACTGTGGTTTGAGAGCGTGTTCTGAAAATCAGTATCAGACTCCAGCACTACCTTTAGATCGACACCAGCTTGCCGCCACTGCTTTTGCAGTGTTGTAGCTACACTAGTGTACTCACTGTTGTCGGGAGCGTGCAGCGAAAATGTGAGCGGCGTGCCATTTTTGTAGCGAATACCGCCTTTGCCCACTAGCCAGCCATCTTGATCAAGCATCTTTTCGGCGGCATCCAGATCAAAACCAGCCTGAGCATATGCCGGATTGTAACCGAGCTGCTTGGGCAGCAATGGTTCACGCACCGGCAAAGTCGGGTAGTTGAGGCCAGCAATAACAGCGGGCACATTGGTTGCGCGGACCAATGCCTGGCGTAAAGTCGCGTCGCTCATAGGTGCCACACTCGTCTTAAAGAAGACCATGACTTCGGCCGCCAGTGGCATGCTGTATTTCCAGATATTGGCGTCCTTTTTGAACTCGTCTGGTACCTGAGTCAGGCCGACCATGGCATTGATCTTCTGTGCCTTAAAGCTCTTGAGCATTGCATCTTTGCTTCGAAAAGTATCAATCACAAACCGGTCCAACTTGGGACGCCCACCATAATAATCCCTAAAGGCATCAAGCGCCACGCGTTCCTGCCGGTTATCAACTGTGTCGCCCGACACCTCGAGAGTACTCAGGCTAAACGGTCCCGTGCCTACTGGCTCAGCCGTGTTAAACGGCAGCGAGCGTAGGGCGTTCATTGGCCGACCGCCCAAAATATGTTTTGGCACAATACCGTTGGTAAGCGAATATGGGAACGAGCTCAGAGTGTTTGGCAGTTTAAAGGTCACAGTAAGCGGGTCAATCGCTGTTACGGCCACACCCTGCCAGCTTGGGTTCAATGGCGAACGAGCATCCTGATTTTGAATAACGGCATAGGTGAACGCCACGTCGGCCGAGGTGAACGGCTTACCGTCGTGCCATTTGACGTTTGGCTTAAGATGCACAGTGTATAGACGACCGCTATCATCGACCGACCAATCCTTGGCTAGGTCGCCAACCAAATTGTTTTTTGCATCATACGTCAGTAGGCTCGAAAATAAGAGGCGAGAGACCGAAATATCCACCTGGCTCGTCGCATACAGCGGGTTCGCATCGGTAAACGATCCCAAAATACCCTCAGTGTACGTGCCACCTGCAACTGGTGTAGCATGCTGGTAATAGTGACGCAGCGCACTCATCTGGCCCGCCAAGCAGCCGGCCAGCAAAAGCATCAAAAGCAGCCACGTGCCCGCAAACCGGCGGACATTAGCCAGTCGCTCGAGCCGCCTAAAAAAGTTGCGCTCCAACTGCTGCTCGGCTTGCTGGCCTAGCTCTTCGACCTGCAACTTACGCATTCGCAGTCGACGGCGGAAGCGAAGCTTGAAAGCCCGTGAATTCATAATCCGCTACTTAGGGATAACAATCCCTAAGATAATTGAAGCCGCAAACACAATCGCAGTAACGATCGTAATTTGGTGGATGGTCTTGTCGGTGCCACGGCGTACTGTATTAACTTCGGCCCCACCACCCAGACCGGCACCCAGTGAGGCGCCCCGCGTCTGCACCAAAATGAGCAGCGTCATGAGCAGCGTGGTAAAGATGGTAATCCAGTTAAAAATGTTCATTTGTCTCGATTCTCTAAAATAGCTGTTACTAAATAGTTTACCAGTCCGATGATCATGCCGGCAAGTACGGCCCACCAGAAGTTCGTCACGTGCAGCGGCGTGTAAAGCCAGCTCACCAAAAAGACCATAAAACCATTAATAATGATCATGAACAGCCCGAGCGTAAACAGAATAGCCGGCAGTGACAGAATAACCACCAGCGGCCGGATAACCGAGTTAACAACCGCCAGCAGCAAACCGGCAAGAATAATCACTCGGATACTATTACCATAACTGATCGCCTTACCCAAGAGACCTGCAGCGATCCATAGCCCAAGACTAGACACCAGCCAACGGACGAGAAAACGATATAACAAACCTTGTTTCATAGCTTTAGCGTATTATAGCAAAATCCGGCAGCTACGTGATGATTTTTGGCAAACGATCGCTCAAAGCTTTACATCCATCAGCCGTAATAAGCACGTTATCCTCAATACGCACGCCTATAGCTTCATTTGGAATGTAAATACCCGGCTCAACCGCCAGCACTACGCCCGGTTCGAGCGGATATTCGTAGTCACCAGCATCATGTGTGTCCAGCCCCAAAAAGTGCGACGTCGCATGCGGGAAGTAAAAGCGCACTTGTTCACGGTCGATGGTCTTGATAAGTCCCAGCTCACGGAGCTTTTCGCCAATATATTCTTCCATTTGCTTTTCATAGGTTCGCATTGCAACGCCTGGCTTCAGTAGCGAAAATGCATATGCCTGCGCCTCGAGCACGGCATCAAAAACCGCTTGCTGACGCTTTGACATATGACCGCCCAAAATTGCCGTCCGGGCGATATCGGCGCCATAAAAATTGTAAGTAGCACCGGCATCCAAGATAAGCAGTTCACCCGAAACAAGCGGCGCACCGTTGGTAATGTGGTGCATGGTACAGGTTCGTTCACCGCTCGCGACAACCGGCGCAAACGCGTGGCCCATGAGCCCGCTCGCACCACGCCGGCGAAAACCGCGCGTCATATCAGCTTCGACTTCGTATTCAAATGCGTATTTAGCCAATTGTTTTGGCCGCAGGAGCTCTTTGTACGTATCAATCGTGATGTCGATAGCGCGCTGGATGGCAGCAATTTCGGGCTCTTGCTTGACCATGCGCATGCGCGACAAATGCGTCCGCAGATCGAGCAAGTCAATCTTGGCATTCTCGGCCTTAATGCGCTGGATCAGCTCTGCCCGCGCTGGGTTAGTGTACATGCCCAAGTAATCAATATAAGGCGGGTTCGCGCCAAGCGTAGCCACGTGCTGTACCTTTTTAAGGCGCGTGGCCAGCTGCTTCCAGCCCTCTTTTTCGTACAAAACGGTTTGGATGCCCGAAATGCGGCTCATAGCCTGAAAATCAACTTCGCCATCAAACTGTTCGCGCACAATTTCGCGCGGCGGCACAATCAAATACTCCTTGCCCTTGTCCATGACCAGGATAATACCGGGCTCATCTATACCGGTGAGGTACCAAAAGTTGCGGTCTTGGTGGAAGGGATATGGCTCGTCACTTGCCTGCTGCAAGAGCCCGTTAGCGGTTATGACGATTGGCGCCGTTCCGGTAAATAACTGACGAAGCCGTTCTCGGTTGGCCGCAAAGAACGACGCATCAAATAGAATCTCACTCACGTCACTTAGCGTAACACATTATTCGCTGTTTTGGCATGTTTGCTGAGGTAGCTGGCGACTACGTGGCCCTTTGCTGTGCCAATAACGGCGGCGATCTCGACTTCGGTCGCCTCTTGTACGCCGCGCAGGCTGCCAAAGTGTTTGACCAGTTTTTTGCGGGTTGCCGGGCCGACCCCAGGGATTTCATCGAGCAGACTAGCTGTCTGACGCTTGCCCTTGAGCACTGAATGATAGCTCACCGCAAACCGGTGACTTTCGTCGCGCACGCGCTGCAAGAGCTTTACGATATCGGAGTTTTTGGGCAGCAAAATCAGCCAAAAATCGTCACTTTCGTGCACGAGTGCATTATGTTTATGTAGCTCCAGCTTCGACACGCTCACCTGCGATTTTTCGAGATGCACTACAATTTCTTCTTCGCGCTTAGCCAAGCCGACCATTGGGCGGGCGATGCCAAGCGCGTCACGCGCCTTAATGGCCGCACCCAGCTGGCCCTTGCCACCATCGATCAAAAATAGATCAGGCAAGCCCCACTCTTTGACATGTTTTTCGGCGCAGCGGCGCTTGATGACTTCCTCCATGTGGGCAAAGTCGTTGTTGCCAGGGATGCGCATCTTAAACTTGCGGTACGCGGCTTTGTCGGGAATGCCATTAGTAAAAACCACCATACTGGCAACGTTGTCGGTACCTTGCATGTGGCTGATATCATACCCCTCGATACGCTGTGGCACTTGGTCAAGGCCAAGCAAATTAGTCAGGCCGCTGAGGCCACGGTCTTTACTAATATCCAAAAACTCCCGGTCAGAGAACACAATCTGCTTGCTCAGCGCCTTGAGCGCGAAATATTGGTTGCGAATATCAGCGGCCTTTTCAAATTCCTGCTTTTTGGCGGCGCGTTCCATATCGCGTTCCATATGCTCGAGCACCTTTTGGCGTTCGCCGCGCAGATACTGCATCAGCTGGCGCAGGTTCGCCCGGTAATCCTGCAGACTGGTCTTGCCTTCCTCGATCCCGGGGCACAAACCTAAGTGATACTGCAAACAAGCCCGTTTAGGAGGCACACCCATGTGGGTCGAATACGGAAACACCTTACGCAGGTACTTGAGTGCCCGCTTGACCTCGCCGCCATTAAAATACGGGCCAAAGTATTTGGCTTTGTCGTCGAGCGGCCGGCGCGTCAAGCTCACGGTGGGATGCGGGTCGTCATAATTAATGCGTACATACGTGCTGCTCTTGTCGTCGCGCAGCAAAATGTTATACCGAGGCATGTAGCGGCGCACCATTTCGGCTTCGACAAACAGGGCGTCAAGCTCAGTTTCTACGGTGATCCAGTCGGTATCAGCAATTTCGGCCACCAACGCGTCAGTCTTGGGATCACGCCGCCGCGAAGCATGAAAATACTGCCGCACGCGGTTTTTAAGCGATGCGGCTTTGCCAACATAAATAATCTCGCCTGTGGCATCTTTGTGAAAATACACACCCGGCTGAGATGGCAGCTGCTTTAATTTGACTTCCAAGGCTTCGGTCATACCTGTTAATTATACCCTACTGCCCTGACGCACACGGAATATTTTGACAGCCTGCGCATAGCGGTCGTAGAATTAAATATGGAACATAACTTATCATTAGCACTCACGTTTGATGATGTCTTGCTTCGGCCTAGTTATTCAGGCTTTGACCGTCAAGACATTACACTTACTACCAGCCTCACTAAGCGTATTCAACTGCGCGCACCGATTGTATCCTCGCCTATGGATACCGTCACCGAAAGCAAAATGGCCATCGCCCTCGCATGTCTCGGGGGCGTTGGTTTTATCCACCGCAATTTAACCATCGAAAAACAAGTGGCCGAGGTCAAAAAAGTTAAAAAAGAAGGGCTGCTTGTGGGCGCCGCCGTTGGTTCGAGCGCCGGATACGAAGTGCGCGTAGCCGAACTTGTGAAGGCTGGAGCTGACGTTCTGATCATTGACTCGGCCCACGGCTATTCCAAAAAAGTCATACAAGCCGTCAAATACGTAAAAGCTAACTTTGATATCGAGGTCATTGCTGGCAATGTCGCTACTGCCGAAGGTGCCGAAGCACTCATCGACGCTGGAGCCGACGCGCTGCGGGTTGGCATGGGTCCTGGCGCCATCTGCTCAACTCGCATTATTTCGGGCATGGGCGTGCCCCAGCTCACCGCCTTGTTCGAGACAACTAGCGTCGCTCAGCAGCACGGTGTGCCGGTGATTGCCGATGGCGGCATCAGCCGTTCTGGCGACATTGTCAAAGCATTGGCCGCTGGCGCCTCAACCGTTATGCTTGGACGCCTACTAGCCGCCACCGAGGAGTCGCCAGGCAAAGTCGTCAAGCTCAAGCCCGAACACGTGCCTGGCCGCTTTCAAAATATCATTGACGGCTCTGCTGAATACACCTTTAAAGAGTACCGCGGCATGGGCTCGATTAGCGCCATGAAGCAAGGGCTCAAGATCAGCTCCGAAGACGAGTTCCACGGCAAAGATTACCGCGGTGATACGCTCGTGGCCGAAGGTGTTGAGGGATTAGTTCCGTGCTCAGGTACGCTCGAGCAACTCCTCGACCAGCTTGTTGGCGGTATTTATTCGGGCATGTACTATGTTGGCGCCCGCACCATCCCCGAACTCTGGAAGACCGCCCGCTTTATGCGTATCACCCAAGCATCCCTTACCGAGAGTCATCCGCACGACCTCTTCATTACCAATCCCGGCGACAACTATAAATAAAAACAAGTAGCAGGAGATCACTTTTGGAAACGCTCGTCATTTTGGATTTTGGATCGCAGTATACGCAGCTTATCGCCCGGCGGGCACGTGAACTCGGCGTATATAGCGTTATCTTGCCGTTTAGCACGTCGGTTCAAGAGATTACTAAGCAGCATCCGCTTGGCATTGTGCTGTCCGGCGGGCCAAATTCGGTGTATGACAAACAGGCACCAACGGTAACCGAAGACATTTTTGCCCTCGGTACCCCGATTTTGGGTATTTGCTACGGGCTGCAACTGCTGACCCAAATGCTCGGCGGCAAGGTCGAGGCGTCACCAAGCCGCGAATATGGCAAAGCCACACTTCAGCTCCAGCACAAGAGCAAGTTGCTGGTCACCGACTACGATGCCAGCACGGTGTGGATGAGCCATGGCGACCATGTCACCGTACCACCCGAAGGTTTTCATGTAACAGCCAAGAGCGGCGATATCATTTGTGCTATAGAAGATCCAGAGCTGGCCATTTTTGGTTTGCAGTTTCACCCAGAGGTAGCGCACACAGAATACGGCGCACAAATCCTTGAGAACTTTGTGGGTCTCTGCGGTTTTGCGCGCGACTGGACAGCCGAGTCAGTCATTGAACAGCAAATTGCCCACATCCGTGAGCGCGTCGGTACCAGCAATGTGGTCTGCGCCTTATCGGGCGGCGTCGATTCATCCGTCGCAGCCACTTTGGTTGACCGTGCTATTGGCAAACAACAAACCTGCATTTTTGTCGATACCGGCCTGCTTCGCCAAGATGAATACGACGAAGTACTGGCTGCATACAAAAAGATTGGCCTCAATGTCACGCCCGTTCGAGCTGGCAAGCAGTTCCTGCAAAAGCTAGCCGGCGTGACCGACCCCGAGCAAAAGCGTAAGATCATCGGCGCCGAATTTATTGCTGTTTTTGACGAGCAAGCCAAGAAACTCAAAGACGTAGGGTTTTTGGTGCAGGGCACATTGTATCCGGATGTCATCGAGTCAGTCTCGGTCAACGGGCCTTCCGCAACCATAAAGTCACACCACAACGTTGGCGGATTGCCTGCCAAGATGAAGCTAAAACTCATCGAGCCGCTTCGCGATCTCTTTAAAGACGAAGTTCGGGCTATCGGCAAAGAACTCGGCCTGCCCGATGGTATCGTACAGCGCCAACCATTCCCTGGCCCTGGCCTAGCTATTCGGATTATTGGCGATATCACGCCAGAGCGCATCCGGCTCTTGCAAGCGGCAGATGCCATCGTCAGGCACGAAATAGATAAACACGCTGTGCGGAGTGATGTTTGGCAATTCTTTGCCGTGCTTTTGCCGATTAAATCAGTTGGCGTTATGGGTGACGGGCGCACTTACGAACAAGTTGTCGCGATTCGCGCCGTGAGCTCCGTTGACGGTATGACTGCCGATTGGGCACGTTTGCCACATGACTTGCTTGCGCGCATATCCAGCCGGATCGTGAGCGAAGTAGCCGGTATTAACCGCGTGGTGTACGACATTACCTCAAAACCGCCTGGCACCATTGAGTGGGAATAACTAATATTGTAATTTAATCTACGAATTATAATCTGTTTGCAATAGCAAGGACAACTGTGCTATAGTCTAGCCTACTCGTCTATTTTCGCAAAAAAATACATACCAACGTTTCCCCGTAATGGAGTAGTCCTATGTCCGATTTTGACACAATAAAAGTAATGGTAAAGTTCTTCTTTAGGCAGCAAATGCGCTACCCGGCTTTGTTTTGGGGAATGATTGTCAGCCATGTTTTCGCTAACTTATTCTTGCGCTTCTTGCCTGCCCTCATTATTGCCAGCATTTTAAACAAGCTATCTACCCACGCTTTTACCAAGGGCCACATCCTCAGTGATTTTGGTCCGTCTGTAGCATGGGCTATTGCATTGAACGCCCTCGGTGGCATTATTATTTGGCGCATCGTTATCTTTTGCAACTGGAAGCTTGAGGGATATATCCAGCGTGATATTAACCGCATAGTGTTTGATCACCTAATGAAGCTGAGCGCAACCTTTCATGCCAACCGCTTTAGCGGCTCACTTGTTTCACAAACTTCAAAACTTGCAGGCGCTTATGTCCGCTTTACTGATACGACCGTCTTCCAGACGCTTGGCCTCTTTTGGGCGTTAGTGTTTACGGCCGTCATACTTATGGGCCGCGCCCCGCTCTTTGTGGCGATTCTTATTGGCTTTACCGCGATCTATATGTTTGTGGCTATTGCTCTCACCGGCCGAATACGCAAGCTCAATGTCGCTCAGGCAGAGGCCGAGAACACGCAAACCGGCCAACTTGCAGATAGCATTACGAACGTTATGGCCGTCAAAGGTTTCGCTGCTGCCAAGCCGGAAATCAAGCGCTTTGGCGTCACAACCGAAAAAACCCGCCGAGCTACGCACAACCTTATGTCTGCCACCCTTAAGCGTGACATGTTGTTTGGTAGCATTGGTACCCTCATAAATGCCGTTGCGATCGTCGTGTCAATAATTAGCATCGTGGAATTTAACGCCAATATTGCGACTGTCTTTCTGATCCTCAACTACACGAGCGACATTCTACAGCGGCTGTGGGAGTTCAGCACTCAGGCGCTGCGCGACTACAACCGCGCAATTGGTGACGCCCAGTCAATGCTTGAGGTTTTGGCGATTCAGCCATCAGTCAAAGACCCTGTGCAGCCCGAAAAGCTACGCACCAAGGACGGCAAAATCGACTTTAAGGACGTTATCTTCGCTCATGACGGCGCCGAAGAAGAGCCGCTCTTCAACAAACTGAACCTGTCAATCAACGCCAGCGAAAAGATCGGTCTGGTTGGCCACTCCGGGTCGGGCAAAACCACCTTTACCAAGCTGTTGCTGCGCTTCAACGACATTGACGAAGGCGAGATTTTAATCGACGGGCAAAACATTGCGCACATTACGCAAGATGACCTACGGTCACAAATTGCCTACGTGCCGCAAGAACCGCTGCTCTTTCACCGCTCCATCCGTGAGAACATTGCCTACGGCAAGCAACATGCTAGCGAAGAAGACATTCGAGCAGCGGCCGAAAAAGCCCACGCCCTAGAGTTTATCGACAAGCTGCCCAAAGGCTTTGACACGCTCGTTGGTGAACGCGGCGTTAAGCTATCCGGCGGCCAGCGCCAGCGTATTGCAATCGCCCGCGCTATCTTAAAAGACGCACCAATCTTGGTACTAGACGAAGCAACCTCGGCGCTTGATTCCGAGAGTGAAAAGCTCATCCAAGACGCTCTGTGGGAGCTCATGAAGGGCCGCACCGCCATCGTCATCGCCCACCGCCTGAGCACTATCCAAAAGATGGACCGCATTTTGGTCATGGAAGACGGCTCCATCGCCGAACAAGGCTCGCACGCCGAACTTGTCAAGTCCGGCGGTACCTACGCCGAACTGTGGGCACACCAATCTGGTGGCTTTATCGAAGAGTAAACGGGGAAATAAAAAGAGGAGGCCGTGGTTGCCTCCTCTTTTTATGCAGTAGAGAGTCTACTCTTTTGCTGTTTCTAAAGTGTCTGCTACAGTTTCGCCCTCTGGGTTTTCGGTTTCAGTGACTTCTTCGGCGTCGCCACCGGCAGCATCGTTGGCGGCCTGCAAGGCGCTTGGTTCAAACACAGTTGCAAGCGGGTGGCCTGCATCGGTCTTAACGACTACTCCGGCAGGGACGACAAGGTCAGCAACGGTCGCTTGGTCGCCTACTTCGACCAACTTTTCGCCATTAAAGGTCAATGCCTCTGGCAAGTCCTTTGGCAAAGCATCAATTTCGACAGATTCAAGCTGGTGCAGTACCACCAAACCGGCACGCTCAGCTGGTGAAACTTCGTTGCCTTCGTCAAAGACAATCTTAACAGGGACTTCAGTAGTGATCTTTTCGTTGGCCTTAACGGCGTTAAATACAATATGGCGAAGCTGGTGCTTTTTGGGGTCAAACTCGGCCTTCTTAATAATCGCGGTGTAATGCTTGCCATCGGCGTCAAGCTTTACCGTGTGGTGCTTGCCAGCCGTTTGGTACGCCTTGACAAGGTCGAGGTATTCGCCCTGCACAACGACCGATTCTTTGCCGTGGTCATGAATAACCGCCGGAATAACCCCTTCCCTGCGCAGGCGC
>DATCYV010000003.1:0-3280 GCA_036526215.1 Saccharimonadales bacterium (SeqCode) | reverse complement strand
TGGCATAGTAGCCACGATAGAAGACGGATTTACCGTCGATAATTACTAGGCGCTTGGGCATACGCCTTAGTATACCCTAAGAGTCGACTCGGGTGCAGACGTTCGTCAATACTCTGGGTTGGGCAGGATCTATTGCCGACACACATGTCCTAACCTGTAAAAAATCACCAGATCGCATGGCGTGCGGATCTGATACCCAGGTCGGCCGCCCGTCGATCATCTTTGCGACGATGGTACCGCAGTATGCACCGCCAAAAGCTTCCGTCTTTTGGTTTTCTACTTCGCTTGCACCGTCAGTCATGACCACCACGTCGACTGTCTGCCCTATATCAGCGGCAGACGGGAAGACAGTTGTCTTCATGTCGAGCGGTTGTTGCCGAGCATAGCTAGCGAATTGTTCAGTTGCTGGTAATGCCGTACGCGCACCAAGCCTGCTCTCGCTTGGATTAGCCAGATTGCGCTTACGGAAAATAACATCTGCCGGCCTCCAGTGCACACTTGCGTCATGGGCATATTGGGCTTCAACTTTTTTAGCTTTGAGGCTCTTTTCGAGATGGACAGTAACCGCCACGCGGTCGCGCAGTTTGCCATCGGCGCCAGGCCCATGTTGTGCCTGGAGTTCGTGATAGTCCGTAACACTCGTAACGGCACACGTACCGTAACGGCGAGCCATGGTGATACTAGCCTCACGTGCCTGCTCGGCAGGTTCTATATGCTCTGCCTTGGTCGGCTGCTTCCCTAGAGCTTCATTGCCTACCCCGTTTAATGCAGCAACGGATAATCCGAGTGAAAGACCAGCCGCAACGTAACGGGTGGCGCGCCTAGAGTGTCTCATAACTGCATAAACTATAGCATTTTTATGTGTTTTTGTCCATTTTTAGCACAATTGGCTTGACATGTTGGGCAACCATTCATATTCTGCTGACGCTATCAACTAACAAGGAAGGACTACTGATGATTCAGAGCCTGATAACCCCTGACCGAGCGGTTGCATATAGCACTAAAGAATTTGGGCCGATTGCCGTTGCGCTGGCCTTCGTAATTGGCGTCGGCGGCATGACCGCGGCGGCCATTATCCTCTGTGGATGGCATGGTGCCAAAACCATGAGTATCAACTGGGCGCAGCGTAAGGTGGAGATTGTGTGTCGGTAGGATCGTTCGCGCACAGCTGCCCAAGGCTATTGGAGGGTGACATTGTGTCACTCTCCCCCACTTTTTTGCTCAAGGGCTCCATTCTTTACGATAGCCGGCTGCATGCTGAACACCTTTTGCAGCCAGAGGCGCAGGTTATCGCGGGCGAAATGGCCGAAAGCGTTTCGGTGCGCATTTTGTTTAGCGGGCACGGTAGTAGTGCCGTCACCGATGTTTTAGGCTTTTTTAACCAATCGGGGGCATTAATCCGGTACAGGGCGCCGGATACATATCCGCACCTTTTTAGGCAATGGCTACGTGCGCCGTACATGTTGCTGCACTATCCGGCACTCGTGCATAGAGTACCCTTCACCACTACAAGATTGTTGCAAGCGGCTATCATTGCCACTTGGCCCGTATTGGCTAGCGCGTGTCTGGTTGCCTGGCTCGCTGCGTCGTCGGGGATCGTTCAAATGCGTGCTGTACTCACGGCAGGGAGTTTTGGTGCGGCAGTTTTTATTGGCAGCCTGCTGATACACGAGCTAGCCCATGCGGTTGTTATTCTGCGCCAAGTGGTTAACGTAGATATCATTTACGCACCGCTACACCTCAAAATGTTACATAGGAGACAACCACCCAGTATTGAGGCGTACAGTGCACTTGCTGGACCAATAGCCGGCAGCCTGGTTTGCCTGATGGCTGGATTGGCGGGGATGTTTGCCGGTAAGCCCGGCATGCTTTGGGTATGTCTGGTTATTGCTAGTTTTCACATATGTAGCCTGTTGCCTTGGTATGGCGATGGCGCCAGCCTAAAAGGCGCAATGCGAGGAGCACAACAATGAAAAGCTTATTACAAGTTACCGGTCTGCAACTACAGCGCAGCCCAAACTACTGCCTTACGGTACCCAAGCTCAAAGTTCAAGGTGGCAGCCTCTTATGCATAACCGGGCCTAATGGCTGCGGCAAGACATCATTACTGGAGTGCCTTGTCGGCCTTTTGGTACCACAAGAAGGCAGCATCATCCTTAATGGCCGATTGGTAAGCAAAAACCTGCGCAGCACAAAAGCTAGTTTTGGATACGCGCCCGACACCGAAGATTGGTTTATTAAAGAGTTATGTGCCCGTGAGTACTTTTCGCTCCTCGAACGAGTGTACCGTGATGCTGGCGTTACGACCAACATGCAAGCGCGCGTCCAAGAATTAGCTGGCCAACTCTTATTCACCGCTTTTTTGCAGCCGCTGGGATCACTCAGCCACGGCAACAAAAAGAAAGTGCAAATTATCGCTGCACTTATGCATTGCCCGCCAGTAATCATCGTCGATGAGATCCGCAACGGACTTGATCCGCTTGCTATATTGGCTGTTGAGGACTTGCTACAGGCCGAGCTAAAACGTGGAGCCGCTCTTATTGCCGCCACACACGACCTCTGGTGGGCACAACGGCTGAGCGACCAAACACTACTGCTTATCGACGGCTCGGTCGCCGCCTACCGAAAGACCCTTGACCTCATCGACACCCACGGGAGCTTGGAACAATTTTTTGTACGAGCAGTTAAAAAGAGAGCGTCATGCCCTTCTACCTAGCCATACTCGCCGCCACGTTTGGTAAGGGCAGCCACCAGCCAGTACTGGCGGCATCTATGCGGCTGGCATGCCTATTCTTGGGTGCTGTCGGTTTGGGCAGCCTTATAGGCCACAGCCTTGGCAGCGCCCCAAGCGCTGCCACTCTGCCTTTTTGGCACATAGCCCCTTATGCTACCTTTGCGGTTGAGGCTGTTGTTGCATTCAGTCTGTTAAGCACCGTGGGTCTCTGGCAAGCAAAGGGCAATCTACACAGACTTCTGCAATCCTGGCCACTCACCGCTTGGCAACGGATCGTTGCTGACATTTTGCCATACGGCATCGTCGTAGCCATAGCTCTTGCACTTTCTTTGCCCGTGCTGGGCAAAGTGTTTATGGCCCTGGGACTACAGCCGGCAAGCTTGTCGTTTTGTACGCTGCTTGGCATTGGGGCGGCGGGTGGCTTGTTTGCGATTACCGCAGCACGTATGTGGGTCGGCATATTCATTACGCCGATCACCCTCTGGATCCAGTATCAGGTACTCACCTATGTACAGAGCACTGCATATACCGTAGGCACTCGCCAGC
>DATCYV010000002.1:0-17977 GCA_036526215.1 Saccharimonadales bacterium (SeqCode) | reverse complement strand
CACTGGCTAGGCTTTTTGGAGCGCTATTTGGGTAAATTAGGACGTTTTGATAACATCACGATATTCTTTATGCTGCTCGCCTCGATTGTGGTGTACTTTACGGTTGACCCAGCCCACCATGCGCTCGTGCTCATTGCTTCTATCTGTGCCATGGCACTGCACATTGGCCTCGAACTGCTCAGCGCAGCCATGGGTAGCGAAGACAAACACACCAAAACAGCCAACAAGACCGGCTATGCAGCTTTTGCAGCTTTTTTGTATCTTGAAATCCTTGATGCCAGTTTCTCGCTCGATGGTGTGATTGGTGCCTTTGCCCTAACCAGCAGCGTCGTGCTCATCATGGCTGGCCTGGGTGCTGGTGCCGTTTGGGTACGGGCTATGACCATTCACTTGGTGCGTGTGAATGCCCTCGCCAAATACGTCTTTTTGGAACATGGTGCGCACTGGGCGATCGGCTTCTTGGGCGGCGTTATGCTCCTCAAGCTCTACCACGTTGAATTACCCGAATGGCTCGTGGGCAGCTTAGGCCTCGTGTTCATTGGCGCTGCCATCATTGGCAGCAAACGTTTTGCCAAAAACAACCCCAATTTGCTGCCAAATAGCTAAACAGAGGTTTAACTCTTTACATTTCGTGCGAAAACAGATAAAATACTACGGATTATGAAGAAAGACATCCACCCTAAGAACTACCGCCCAGTAGTATTCCAGGACTTGAACAACGGTTACAAGTTCTTGACTCGCTCTACTGTGGCAACCGACGAAACCATCAAGTGGGAAGACGGCAACGAGTACCCACTCGTTAAGGTGCACATTTCGAGCAGCACCCACCCCTTCTTCACTGGTGAAGAGCGTGTCCTCGACATCGAAGGCCGCGTAGACAAGTTTAAGGCTCGCGCCAAGGCTGCAGAAGCTGCCCGCGAAGCTCGTGCCAAGGCTGCCCAAAAAGAAGCCGGCCGCAAAGCCGCCAAGGCCGAAAAAGCTGAAGCCAAAAAGACCACCAAGTCTGCTCGCTAGCTACGTTCCGCACAAACCGTCCCTGTTTCTTTTGATAAGAGAGGGGCGGTTTTCTTTTACCCCAAAATCACTATATACTTGGAAAGAACTATTATGGAACAGAAAGAACAACACCTCCGCGACGAACTCGCTAGCCTTGAGCAGCGTTTTGCCGACCCGAATATCTTTAGCAGCAAAGAATACCCCAAGCTCGCCAAGCGCAAACAGGAGCTCGAGACGATTACCAGCTTGTTTACCGAACGCCGCGATGTCCAGCGCAAACAAGCTGAAGCACAAGAGATTATTGCGGCTGGCGACGACCAAGAGTTGGCCGACCTTGCCAACATGGAGCTTAGCGAACTTGCTGAGCAACTCGATCAAAACGAAGATAAACTGCGCGAGCTTTTAACGCCCAAAGACCCCAACGACGACCGCGATGTCGTTATGGAAATCCGCGCCGCAGCCGGCGGCGACGAAGCCAGCCTGTTTGCAGCCGATCTCTACCGCATGTACACTCGCTGGGCCGAGCGTCACAATTATAAAGTTGAACTGATCGACGAATCACCTTCTGAGGTTGGCGGCTTTAAAGAGATTATCTTCGGCGTACATGGCACCGATATCTACAAACAGCTCAAGCTTGAGGCCGGTGTGCACCGCGTACAGCGCGTACCGAGTACCGAAAGCCAGGGTCGCATCCACACCTCAACTGTAACCGTTGCCGTCATGCCTGAAGCCGAAGAAACCGACATCGAGATTAACCCGAACGACTTGCGCATCGATGTCTACCGCTCCAGCGGCCACGGCGGTCAGAGCGTGAACACCACCGACTCTGCTGTGCGCATTACTCACTTGCCCACTGGTTTGGTAGTAACCTGCCAAGATGAGAAATCGCAGACCAAGAACAAAGAGAAGGCTTTGGGCGTTTTGCGTTCACGCCTTTTGGCCCAAAAAATTGAGGAAGAGCAAAAACAGCTGTCTGATGCCCGCAAAAAGCTTATTGGCTCGGGTGACCGGTCCGAAAAAATCCGCACCTACAACTTTCCGCAAGACCGCATTACCGACCACCGCATTGGTTACTCACGCAGTAACATCCCCGGTGCCCTAAACGGCGAAATTGACGATATCGTCGAACAACTTGCCGCCTACGAACGTCAGCTGATCAACGAAGAAGCCTAACGCATACTCTATGACAGTCGGCCAATATTTAAGCCAAGCTACCCTACTACTCGATAAGGCTAAGATCGAAAGCGCGCGGCTCGACGTTTTGGTTTTGTTGGAGGACACGTTAGATAAAAACCGGGCCCATCTGCTAGCCCACCCCGAGCTGGAGCTTTCTGATGCACAGCTAACACACCTAGACCGTGCACTTGCTCGGCGCAAAAGACATGTTCCTCTGGCGTACATAAGAGGCAAAGCTGAGTTCTACGGCCGCAATTTTGTGGTTAATGAACACGTTTTGGTGCCCCGGCCAGAAACTGAATCAATTATTGAACTGGTCAAAACGCTGCATTTACCGGCCGGTAGCCACGTACTGGACCTAGGTTGTGGCAGTGGCGCCATAGGTGTTACGACTGCGCTTGAACTGCCCGAGCTGGACATCATACTTTCGGATATTGATACAGACGCTCTGGCGGTCGCCCACAAAAATGCTCAGCGGCATAATGCCAGTGTTCAATATATGCAGGCCGACCTGCTTGGCGACACGCCCAAGCACTATGATTGCATTTTGGCCAACCTCCCGTACGTGCCCGAGGGCTATCCCATAAATACAGCCGCCACGTATGAGCCTAAACTCGCACTTTTTGCCGGTTCAGACGGTTTGGATCTGTACCGGCGTCTGTTCGCGGTGCCTCAAAATGCCCGGCCAGCATACATCATTACCGAAGCGCTCGAACCACAACACCAACCGCTCGCAGCAATAGCAAAAACCGCCAGGTATTCGCTCGCACGCTCCAGCGGTCTTGCTCAATTATTTGTCCGTAGTGATTAGCTTGTTGGCGCCACGCTCAGTGTTACGTCTACATTGAGTGTTTTACCGCCGCGATACACTGTTACCTGGATTTTATCGCCCACATTATGCTGACTAATCAGTGACGTCAGACTATGTGTTTGGTCAACATTCCGACCATCTACTTTGGTAATAATGTCACCTTCTTTTAGGCCAGCCTTCGCCGCCGGGCCGCCACCGACAATTGAATCCTGCCCAATCATAACTGAGGGCGGGATGTACGCGCCCTGGCTAACACCCAAATTGTACTGCTGCGCCATGTCGGCCGTAATTGGCACAAAGATCACACCAATGTAGGGTCGCTCCAGTTTGCCCTTCTCTTCGACACTCCTGATAATTCCTGCAACGTCATCAATGGGAATAGCAAAGCCAATGTTTTGTGCCGAACTGGCAATAGCCGTATTAATACCAATAACTTCGCCATTTAGGTTAACGAGCGGCCCTCCCGAGTTGCCCTCATTAATCGCAGCATCAGTTTGAAAGAGGTTTTCGAGATTTTCGCTGCTCGAACCACTTGAGTCGCTAGCCGAAACGCTACGTCCAAAGCCCGAGATGATACCGGTTGTCACCGTGTTTTGGAACTGCCCGAGTGCATTACCGATTGCCACCACCGAGTCACCAACCTTCATATCACCCGATTTACCAATAGCTGCCGGGGTAAGCGTCTTTCCCTTTAGGTCAGTGATCTTTAGGAAAGCAATGTCGAGCGGATCGGCCTCGGCTGTCCGGCCGATCACCTGCACATTACCATATTTTGTGCCGTCCGACAGCGTGACACTGACACTGGTCGCACCCGACGGTACGACGTGACGGTTTGTGATAATCAAGCCATTCTTATCAAGAATAATGCCAGTTCCGGCGCTCTGTTCGGTAGTTGCACCTTGGTAGCCAAAAAACGAACTCGTAGGCACCGTTCGGCTCGTTACCTCAACCGACACCACGCTCGCACCTACGTTCTTGGCAATACTGCTAATAAGCTGACCTTGCGTTTTGAGCACGACTTGTTGCTTTTGGACGGCCTGGGTTTCGTCACTTGCGCCTCGACCAAGATAGCCACCAGCAAATCCAGCCGTCATACTGATGATGATCAGTGCGGCTACGCTCAAGAAACGAAGACGAGCACCAGCCGAGATCCGCATCGGCTTGCTGCGATGACCCGGTCCAAACTGTCCACCTGATTGGCTTGCTGCGGGATTAGCATTGGTTGGCTCAAAGCCAGTCTTTTGATCGTTGTGCTGTATTGTTTCCACAGTAAATCTACCCCCTTTTCCTCAAGACTAAACTATTTTATCGCCCCAATCTGAGAAAATGACCACAATAAGCACAATTGCCGCCATGATAAAGACAACTTGCTGGCGAATGTTCGCCGACAACCTATCATGGTGGTCAAGATAGTAAAGCGTGGCGAGGCCCAGACCGAGTGAGATGAGCAGCAGCACAGGCTGCGCAACTACACTGTAATACAAAAGCCAGTGGCTCAGCACCCATACAAGCGCCGCGCCAAAATATCCCCATATATATGAGAGCAATTTGGCATACGGTTCGTCAAAGCTATCAAAGAAGTGCCTCGCCGACAGATAGCAGATAAGGCCCGTGAGCAGCACGAGCACATCGGAACGACCATCGCCCCACGCCACAAACACTGCCATAAGGCCAAACAACATGGCTATCAACGCCTGTACCGAAACCATTGTTGATGCCGAAAGCGGCTTAAGAAGCACCAGCCAGCCAATATATACAAACGTCCACATCAACTGTAAAAGCTGTGTGCCACTATGTTGCATAAAGATTAGCAGCGAAACACCAACGATAATATCAACAGCATTAGCCCGAATGTTAGCCGGCCAAAAACGCGGCCGCACCGCAAACATCCGCCACTTACTCAGTAAGATAATAACCAGCGCAAGCTGTACGAAAGTCGTACGAACCAAGGCAAACACAACAAACGGCAACAATATGTTGAATACTGTGTATACAACTCGTGAAAAGCCGCTGGCTGGTTTAATTTTGGCTATTAGTGGTTTCATCTTGGCCTAAGATTATCACAAAACTTGCATTGCCAGGTTGAATTGTCTTGTCTGGCAACGTTGTCGTGCTCTTTACGCCAAACCGCTTCTCAAGATAGTTCTTGGTATACGGGTTCTTGCCATTAGTAAGGTCAACAATCACCGTACTGGTGTAGTTTGACGTAGGCGCACTATCCACCGTACCTACATTATACCCATAACCCTTCAATTCATCAGCCTTTTGTGCGGCCAAACCCGGCCAAGAGGTACCGTTTAAGACCGTAATGTTCGCATTTTCCTTAAGGATATAACCATCTTTAAGCTTGCTGCGCAGTAATGCTTGTAATTTGCTGTAGTCGCCGATACCTGCTACCGGCAATACTACCGACGCACTGCCAACCATACCAGTCTTAAATATCGGCGCAGCCGGATCGGCCAAGTCAATAGAATCGTAGCTGCTGCCAATTTGCTTACCAAGTCGCATCATTTTAATAGCATCGTCAATACTAATGTCGGTATCAACATGCGCACCAAAATTATCCATAAGGCTAGAAAGCTTGACCGGGTTAGTGTATGTACCGGCAGAAGCCACTTTAGAAACAATAGCCTCAATCAGCAGGCGTTGCCGTTCAGAACGGTCGAAATCGCCACGCGCACTGGTGTGTCGCGAGCGGGCATACATAAGCGCCCGAAGCCCGTCAAAATGCTGCAGCCCAGGTGTAACCTTTAGAGTGTATGGCTTATGAGTGGCTTCATCATACATATAATCGGTGACCGAAGTCTCCTGGGTAACATTAAGATCAACGCCGCCAACCGTATTGACCGCATCCTCAAACGCTTTAAAGTCCACAAGTGCACGGTAGTGAATGGTAATACCCGTTACTGTTTTGAGTTCGTTTTGTATTTGGTCAAGGCCGTAATCAATAGCATCAGCTGCCTTTTTGCCCTGTGCCTGGCCGCGCTGTTTTGCGTACGCATAGACAGCGTTTATTTTGGAAGACCCGTAAGGGGTCGTGACCCATAAGTCGCGTGGGATACTTACTAGCGCTGCCTTTTTGTTAACCGGGTCAATGCTTGCAATTATGATGGTGTCCGTGAGATCGGCGCCCTCGTGTCCGTCACCGCCTATACCAAGCAGCATAATGTTAACCCGTCCGTCACCTTCACCTTTTAAAAGCGAGGGAGCAACGTTAGTATTGAGCGCGGCAGCCGAGCCGCCTCCTTTAAAGACTTTATGGAGCTTAAAATAGCCCTTGGTCGCCAAAAAGCCAGCGGTCAGCAAAAGGAGTGCTAGCGCAACAAGCCCGCCCCTTAATGAATACTTACGAACCCTGCCCCATTTGGTCAGCGGCCGGCGGCGGCCGTGAGTACGGCGCAGCCGGAAAAACCGGCGGCCTTTTCTTTCCTTGGCACTATCATCGAGCTTGGCACCCGGCAAAGTCATGTGCAGCAGCGAGCCGCTGTCGGTAGCTCTTGATGGCTGTGCTTTTGGCGACAGTCGCTGGGGCTGCGGCGACACTGGGCTATTTGCCAAGTGATAACCATCCGCCCGCTTAAAGTCGCCGATGGTCCGAGAATTAGAACGCAGCGAAGCCCCACCGCCAGATTGCTGCGAGGCAAAACTACGGCTAACGAGCTGCGGTCGCTGCGGGGCGCTTATTAAGCCATCTATAGTTTGTCGTGAACTACGGCGCGGTTCTTTTCTAAAATTATTCATAAGCAATGTTAAGTAGTATAGCCGCTTAATCGACGCGAGTAAACCATGTGCATAATCTTAAAAAGTAGCGTATAGTTTAACCCTGATGACACACGAACATTCTACGCCGGATGCCGCTACTGCCCCCGTCCGCGCCCACGAAAACGAGGAGCACGGGCCAGGCACATATACCACTCGGCACCACAAAAACAAACACGAAAGCTGGGGTAGCATTGCATCTACTATAACCGCACTGCTTATTGCACCGCTGATTGCAGTATTCCTCACGGCTTTTGTTTTTCAGTCGTACCAAGTCGACGGAGCGAGTATGCAGACAACACTCTACAATAACGACCGACTGATCGTCTGGAAGGTTCCAAAGACATGGTCCAAGCTTACCGGCAACCCCTACATCCCAAACCGCGGTGATGTCGTTATTTTTGTCGAAAACCAGCTAACTGCATATGGCCAAGAGCCTGGTAAGCAGCTCATTAAGCGCGTTATCGCTCTGCCGGGCGAGCGTGTCGTTATCAAAGATAATACTGTGACCGTCTTTAATAAGGAGCACCCCAAAGGCTTCAACCCAGATAAAACCCTGCCCTATGGCAAAGTAATCCCGTCAACAGCAGGTGATGCCGATATCATAGTGCCTAAAAACCAGGTTTATGTACTAGGCGACAATCGAGGCGATTCTACGGATTCGCGCATCTTTGGCCCGGTAAATGCCAGCGATATCGTTGGAAAGCTTGTGCTGCGTATATGGCCAGCCGGCAGCATGAAGGCATTCTAGTCTCTTCTTTAGTTATGAAAGAGCCTCTAGCAGCTTTGCTAGTTCGTCATCGGACTTAAAGCCAATCTCGAGCTTGCCACCCTTTGCCATACGACGTATATGTACCGGCGCCCCGATCTTCTTACTCAGACGCTTGGTTTCGGGTGTCTCAGTTTGCATGCGCTGCTTGGTAGCCTTGGTCTCTTCATAGCCCTCTTTAACGGACACAACGAAACGCTCAGCCTGACGCACTGACCAATCACCGCGAAGAATACTGCGCAGGAGTTCTTGTTGCTTCTCGGGCAAGTCTTTTAGAGCCAAAATTGCTCGGGCGTGCCCTTCGGTGATCTTCTTTTCGTAGAGCGCTTTGCGCGCGTCTTCGGGCAGCTGCAACAACCTGACCGTATTGTTTACCGTAGACGTTGCCTTGCCTAGGCGCTTGGCAACTGCCTCATATGTCATGTTGAACTGCTGGTGTAAACGTTCGATTGATACGGCCTGTTCCAACGGCGATAAATCAACCCGTTGTACGTTCTCGACAATCGCAACCTCAAGCTGTTCAAGTTCTTTAAGCGTTCTAACGACAGCTGGTACTTTTTGCAAACCAGCCAACTGACTGGCGCGCCAACGACGTTCGCCCGCAATAATTGTATATGTACCACCTTTGGCCGGCGTGACAACCAGCGGCTGCAATACACCATGATTTTGGATAGATTCGGCCAACTGCTCAAGCGCCTGCTTATCAAAATGCTGACGCGGCTGGTTGGGATTTGGCGCAAGGTCAGCAACTGATAACTTTTGAATGCGTTCTTGGTCGTCAAAAATGATGCTTTTGTCAAAATTTTGCGGAATTAACGCATCGAATCCCTTGCCTAAGCCAGATTTTTTAACCGTTGACACGTTTTGCTACCTCCTTGGCAAACTGTTTGTAGGCACGTGCGCCCTTTGACCAACGATCATGCTCATAGATAGTTTTACCAAAGCTTGGTGCTTCAGCCAAGCGCACATTGCGTGGAATAACCGTCTTGAATAACTTATCGCCAAAGTGATTGCGCAGCTCTGCCTGCACTTGCTCGGATAGGCTAGTACGCTTGTCATACATGGTGAGCACGACACCCAGCAAGTCTAATGATGGGTTAAGCCCCTGCTTGACGCGCTGCACGGTTGCAAGCAATTGGCCAAGACCCTCGAGCGCATAGTATTCAGATTGCACCGGGATCAACAAGCTATCTGCTGCTGTCAGTGCGTTTATAGTAAGAAGCCCAAGTGCCGGCGGGCAGTCAATAATCACATAGTGGTACGCACCCACCTGCATGGCTTGCTGCAATGCAAATTCGCGGTTTGGCTGGTTAACCAGCTCAACCTCGGCCGCTGCCAGGTTAGCGTTGGCTGGCAGAATGTAAAGCCCGGTGCGGTTGGCTGGTTGTACTGCTTGGTCCAAAGCAATGTGACCAAACAGCACTTCGTAACTAGTAGCGCCATCCTTGCCAAGGCCAAGCCCGCTTGTTGCGTTTCCTTGCGGGTCAAGATCAACAAGCAGTACCGGCGACTGATCGGAGGCAAGCTGGGCGGCCAAACTGACCGCAGTCGTAGTTTTGCCGACTCCGCCCTTTTGATTAATAACCGCGATGATTGTTTGTTTCATACTTCCCTCTTCGAGTGCAGTATACCATTGCTTGGGGCAGTAGCCCAAGAGTTGTTATGCTTTTGCGGCAGCTACTGCATGACTGAGTAGTTAAAAGTATACGTTTGCCCACCCACTGGCGTACCAATGACACCGAGCGTAAAGTCTGCCGTAGTCTGTGAGACATAAGGCAGTAAGCCGGCACTGCCAGCACCCACTGGAGTCACCTGGATTCGGGGTTCGCTACCAAAGGCCAAGGCAAACACTAATTTAGCCAGATCGCCACCCCTCACCGTTCCCTGTCCAGTTGTAATGATAATTGTACCGGCCGTATCGGTGCCGCTTACTATAGCCGATGCGCCTACGCCAGTTGCTGCCAATGCCTGTACGGTTGGTACGGCCCCAGCTGTAATAATGTGGCCATTTACCTTGATGCTCTGAACATCCAGCTGGCCTAGTACTGATACGTTGCCCTTAAAGGTCGCAGAACCATTCACCGTAAGTCCCGCGAGAGTTGCCAAGCCCCCAACATTCAGATTGCCAACATTTAATGTACCGCCGATACTTGCATCGCCTGCCACCTGCAAGCTTGCACCCTGCAGTATGTCAGACTGAGTCGGCATATAGTGCTGCGGCTGGATGAGCACCTGGATCGTGCCGCTACCGGTGGTTAACGACTCTTGGGCATACCCAACAATGTAGCCGGCCGAAGTCGCCTTCGCACCTTCACCGGGTACGCTCGAAATGGCGATTGGATCACCAATATTAATTGGCCCATTCGTTGTGTTTGCCTTGACTGGCACCTGTCCAGTCATCGACACAAGCACGTTATACTTCATGTAGTCCGTGTCGCAGTTGTCGTCGTTAATCTTACAGAGAGGACCGTTACCAATAAAGCCTGGGTTAGTCGAGACAACGCCCGGTAGAACCTGCTTGGTCGCATTCGTCGCGCGAATGACAGACCGTCCATTCGCAGTATCCATCGCAACCAGTTCGCCCGGCTGCGGCAAATCGTTTGATGGTGCGCCAAAGTATTCAGCGTAGTCAGCGCCAGTAGTAGTGTATGCAACTGCATTGGCGCCACCCTGAATCTTACCAGCTACTGTAGTCGAGTCAGAAAAAGCCGCAAAATAGTTCGTTGTAGCACGAGATGCGTTGGCCACGCCAAGCTGAATCAGCAATCCCTTGGCATTCGCACCGGTGTTGTAGTTGTAGATGTCAGCAATATAGTTACTGGCCTGGCTATCCTGGACACTTAATGCCGTCCACGGCGTGGTAGCCTGACGGCCAATGCCGATATATCCATTGGTAGTATCGACATTAAGCAGCGTGGTGCCAGCTGAATTTTGCACCTGGAATGCCGTAGTCGAGTCAGTGTAATTCTGGAACTTAGCAGCACCAGACTGCGATATAGTCATAAGTGAGTTGTTGAAGGTATTTGTGACCGACCCGGCCGCAACCCGCTTAAAGGTAACCATCACACCCAGGTAGAGATCTGCAGCGCTAAAGCCGGCGGTAGCGCTGGTCGAGCCAGCTGTTGCCTGGGTCTTATCTTCGACAAGAGTTTGGATACCGGTAGATCCTGTGGTTGTTCCGCGCTGAACCAACCCAGTACCAGCACCAGTTATCTGTTCACCAAAGGTATCATCGAAAGCAGCAAACACCAGGTCACCGGCCGCAGTTGTAGTGGCCGCACCAGTCGTACCACCGTTGGCGCTCACTGTCGCAGTCGCAAAGTTTGTGCTTGAAACATCGAGCGGTGTGGTGGTTGCATTGTGGTATTCGGTAGCAATCACACTGATGTACGTAGCACCCGTACCGCCAAAGTGTGCGGTCACGGCATCAGTACCGCCAACTATGTTGGCTGCGTAGCAAACACCCAAACCCTGTTGGCGCGTAGGATTATTAATGAATGTAACATTTGTAAACGTATTGCCTAAGGTGTCCGTACAACTAAAAGTGGACGTAAGAGTCGTGTCAAATGATACCGCCACAACGAGCAGGTTGCCTGCGGTCACTGTCGAGCCAAAGTTAGAAGTAGCCTGCGAAGTAAGGGGTGATGCGCCCGAGTTGTAGTGACCAGTAATGGACTGGACAAAGGTAATTCCCGGAGTACCTGGCGCGGCAGTTGAAGAACCAATTGCAAAGGCGCCTGAGTTACCATTATCTTGCCCGATGTACATGCTCGTACCACCGTTCGTATTTTGGAATTCAAGCGACGCATTGCCCGTGCCGCCTTGTAAAACACGCAGTGCTGGGGCATTCACGGTCGAATCGTTAATAGCGACGTCTAGGGTGCGACCCGGGGCTGCAGTACCTATACCCACGCGCCCGTTTGACGTATCAACATCAAACACTGTTGCCGCGCCACCCGCATTTTGCACCTGGAAGGCTGCCGTGCTATTGGTATTTGGCCTGAAGATACTCAAGCCGTTCACCGTAGTAGTTGCGTTGGTGACACCGCTTGTACGGCCAAGACTAATAGCCGTTGCTGTGTTCCATCCTATTTGTATATTGCCCGCCGTTCCTGTGGCCGAACCAACATCTATCGATACATTACCGCTGTTAGCGGCCGTTCCAGAGGCATCGCCAGACTGCAGAGTTACCGCACCTGAGCTATAGCCGCCTGCGCCGCCAGAAATCGAACCACTCTGTAAGTTCAAGACTCCTGAGCTACCACTGCCAGCAATGTTACCTGAGCGAACAGCAATACCGCTCGATGTGCCGCCGCCAGTGAGAAAATCGAGCGTCTGCACATTAGCAAGACTATTAGACCCATTCCAACTAAAGCCAACTCCGTTGGTTTCGTCTGGGCTAAAGACCATTACCGATGGTTGGTGTGCGGCTGTGCGAGCGTCGAGTACGCTAATGCCGCGTGCTGTTGTATTTGCGGTACTGTTTAACGCTACGGCGATCGCCTGGCCCGAGCTACCCGGGTCGAACGCGCTAACCACAATTTTTGCCGGTATATTACTACCAACTGGCGTATTGAGCATTACCGTACCCGTACCCTGCAGCATAAGAGCGCCCGCGCTATTAAAGTAAGCCATCGTTGTACCAGTCGAGCTGACGACATCAATCACGTCACCCGAGCCATTTGCCTGGAACGCTGCTGCAACCGTGCCCGCAGACGCAGCCTGTATATACATATTGGCCGCCTGAACCGTAGTTTGGTTACGGATATAATTCGCGCTGCCACTGGCGGGTGCGTAACCTGTGCAAACCTGTAGCGTCGTACACACACCATAGGTCGTGCCACCAGTACCACCGGCCGGTAGCTGGAAGGTCACCGTGCCGGCGGTGCTAGGTGCAGCAAAGTTAAGTTTGGTCGTGCCCGTTGCATTCGTAACAGTAAATGCTGAGTTAATGCCACCTTGCAAAACTATCGTCCCCGAGGTACTTGTGCCTGCGCCGATGGTCACATTGCCAGTCGACGTACCGGTGTTTATGTTCGTCGCCGCGTTGTTGTTGGCATTCATACTTATAATACCAGTCATATTAAGCGTAACCGCAGCAGCGCCAACAGCAACCATCGATGCGCTTGTATTGCCAATATATACAGCACCATTGCTATTGAGACCCGTACCGGAATCAAGGTAAAGGCTGCCCCCATCACCTTCTGAGGCGCCGCCGCCATATATATAGGTGTTAGCGCCAATTGCACCAATCGACGGACGGTCACCTGGTGCAATAGTAATGCTAGTCCCACCGGTGGTAATATCTGCCGCCCTGCCGCCCTGCAGTGTAATAAGACTATTCACAGTGTAGTTGCTCGCCGTCAGCGTTAAAGCATTTGTGCCGAAACTCATGCTAGACGTCGCCGCACCGCTCAAATTAAGCGCACCTGCCGAGTTAAGCGATAAAATTCCGGACGTAGTAGTCGATAACGTTAGTGGGCCACTCGTAGTGTTGACCTGCAGCCCACCCGTTGAAGGGCCGCTAATCGTGCGTACAGACGTACCGCTGAACGTAATGTCCCCACCCTGTGTCCAGCCAGCCGTACCCGTTGTAATAGCGCCAGTCGGCGCAACCGCAAAGGCGTCAGTACCGGCGCTCTGTACGGCAAAGCGGCCATTCGTGCTGCACGAGGTTACGCACTGTAAGTTCACCAAAAAGTTCGGGTCAGTTGCTGTATCTGTCAAGGTGAACAGTATGTTACGGGCATTGCTGGCGCTAATCGTATTCCCCGCGTCGTATGCCGCCTGCAGGGTGTTACTCGAGCCAGTGCCCGAACAGTTGCCGCTCGTTAAACAAACTGTGCCAGTGGCGTTAGGCAACGTAATCGTCTGTGCGCCCGTTGCAGCTGCGGTTGTTAGAGTAATCGCGTTCGCGTTGCTTGCGTTGTTAAATACCAGCGCCCCGTTAAGTGTGCCGCCCTGGCCAAGTATTACTTGTCCATTAGTGGTGTCACCTGTCATAACCGTTGTGCCACCTTGGGTTAGCAGACGGAACGCCGCGAGTGAATTCGCCGAGTTCTGCATGGTAACCTGACCAGTACTTCCCACCCCAAACAGCACCGATCCAAGACCTGCCGGATTGCTAGCACGTACATTAAACAAATTAGCAGCAATCGTGGTGTCAGCATCCTGAATATCAAAACCAAGTAACGTGCTGTTAAGTTTAATCTTTGGCGTGGTACCACCAACCGAGAAGTTGTAGGCGGTCTGCAATGTTGCGCCAGCGCCGGCACAGTTACCAGAGTCAGTACAAATAATACCGCTCGTGTCAGGTAATGTCAGTGTCCGTGGAGCTGTAATAGTCCCCGGGACAACCGTCACAGTATTAGCATTATTGACGTTGTTAAATACCAACGTGCCATTCAATGTCGATGCCGTACCAAGCACGATATATCCTGAGGAGGTATCAGCAGTAAACAAGCGCGTACCGACGTTATTCTGAATGTTAAGGGCGTTACTGGAGTTCGCCGCGTTTTGGAAGGCGATAGTATTGCCGGTGAAGGTCTCTGAACCACTCAACTTAGCCAGGTTAGCATCATTAGACAGATTAGCCGAGGAAATCTGCGTACCATTCACCTGGAAAGTATTACCAGTAATCAGATTAAGATTACCGTTCACCGTTACTGTTCCGCCGCTTTGCGACACAAGCGAATTGCCGATTGCTTGCGACGCTGTAAAGACTGGCAACGTGCCAACCGTACCGCCCGTAGTTGTCACGCCACTACCAGCACCAGCACAGTTACCAAGTGAGGTACAAATAGTATAAACACCTGCGGCGGACGTACGGTCAAAGTTGTAAGTAACTGCCGCTGTCGGCACACCCGTAAAGCCAACCGTCGTAGTGAAACCACCACTAGTAGCCGTCAGCTGCGTGCTCGCATTACCCTGCAAGATAAGCTGCTGGTCTGTAGCACCAAGCATCAACGTACCGCCAGGCGTAACAGTCAATGCGCCAGTCGAGGTAATATTGCCGCCGTTAGCCGCCAAGCTGCCACCGACCGTCGTTGCTCCGGCCACCGATAGCGATCCGGTAAACGATGCTGTGCTCGAAATAGTCTGGCCGTTAACCGTGCCGTTAGTGGTGATGTTCCCACTGGCACCAGCGATAGCAAAGTTCGTAAAGCTTAAACCGCCGGTTGTGCCGCTGATATTATGAGCACCCACATTCAAGGCTGTAGCAATGTTCGCATCGGTTAAATCAATTGCCGTGGTTATGCCGCCAGCTGCCGACTGAATCTTCAACCCAACAGGTACCGACCGCACCGTGTCTTGGTTGGCGAGCAGCAACAGCTGGGCAGGGTCAGCCGTGCCACCACCCGCCGCCCGCACAATAGATGCCGTACCAGTGCTGCCCGTTGCAATCGTAACAGTGAAATTAGCATCGACCGTAGTGTGCGCCAGTGTAAACGCGATATCCCGGCCGGAACTTGTGGCAATCGTGTTGCCTGCGTCATAGGCCGCCTGCAGGGTGTTCGATGAGCCAACACCCGAGCAGTTACCAGCACTCGTACAAATAGTACCGCTCACGTCAGGTAGCGTGTATGTGCGGCTCGCGGTCATACTTCCTTGCACAATCGTGCCAACAAACGATGATGCGCTGTGCATCAGGTCAATCGATCCGGTCGTTGTGGCCGCCAAGCCTAGCGTTACCGTTCCACCCTGGATCACAACACTCTCTGTCGTTGTTACGTTGGCACCGTTATCGGTGATACTTGAACTGCCAAGCGTCTGGGCGCCCGTGAACTTGGGAATCGCATTGTTTGTGCCACCTGGCGTAGTAACCCCGCCGCCTGAGCCAGCACAGTTGCCAGCAGTACTACAGATATCGTAGATACCAGCCGTGGCAGTAGGAAAACGATATGTCACATTTGAGGTTGGAGCAGCAAACGTCACCGTCGTAGTATTTAAGCCGCTCGTGACAACCATTTGAGTGCTAGAATTGCCCTGCAAAATAAGCTGCTGAGTACTCGCCCCAACCGTTAGCGCACCGGCACCTCCAGACGTAATAGTCAGCGCACCCGTTGCGGTAATACCGCCGTTAGTTGTAATCTGCCCCGTAAAGAGTGACGTACTCGAAACCGAGAGTACACCGCCAATACTCACCGTCGTACCATTATCAGCAATAATCGAGTCACCTATAATTTGAGCGCCGGTAAACTTCGCCAGCGTATTAACCGTACCGCCCGGCGAGGTAATTTCATTCGGAGTGTCACAGTTGCCGGCAGTGGTACAGATGTCATATATACCAGCCGTCGCGGTCTGCAATCGATATGTCACATTGGCGGTTGGAGTAGCAAAGCCGAGTGTTGTTGTATTCGCGCCACTCGTAGCCGTCAAAACGCTCGAAGCGGTTCCCTGCAGCGTAAATGCCTGTCCCGTAGCACCTACGGTCAGCGCCCCGCTTGGTGTGATAATATTTGTGTTCAAGCCTGCGAACGCTGGGGTGGCACCGGTGTTAAGGTTTTGTATTGTGTCTACTGCACCGCCACTCACCGAAAAGTTTGTGGCATTAAAGCTTGCGATACCTTTTACAGTAGTACTAGCGTTATCAATGGTAATGGTCGAACCAGCCGCGCTAGCATTCGCAAGCGACAAAGCCCCAGATAAACCATTGAGTGATACGACGCCACCTGATGCGGGACAAGCGCCCCAAGCTGGCGCACCAACTGTCGAGAGCAAACAAAGTCCGGCACTGCCTGCGGCTACCGAGCTCACTGCAGCCGTGCCATTACCAACCAACACGCCATTACCTGCTAACGACGTCGTACCTATGCCGCCATTGCTGACCGTCAAGGCGTTCGCTAGGCTCAAGCCACCCGTTACGACACTTAGGTCACCACTAATAGTGACCGTCATGCCTGCCTGCGAAATGATAGAATTCTCAATATTTTGCGAACCAGTAAATAATGGCACGACGCCATTTGTACCACCGCCACTCGTTACTGTTCCAGTACCCGTTCCTGTAACACTCAGTCTTATATTGCCCGAGCCGTCACTCGCCACAATAATGTGCGAGTCGCCAGGGGCAACGCTCAATACGCCACTATTACTAAAGGTCGTACCATTAATAACAATGCCCGGGCCAGCGTTCAGCTTAACCGCACCAGTCTGACCTTGTACCGAAAGTACGCCATTATTGATTAGTTGGTTATTCGTAATGGTCAACCCGGCCCCAAGGCCAAGTTGACCTGTCGCACCGCCTAAGCTTTGTAGCCCGGTTAATGGGTTTTGGGCAGTCAGAAATACAAACGCGCTGCCATTGTAGTACGCCAACTGGTTATTTGTTTGATCAAAGTATAACTGGCCGGGTTTTGCGCCAGTCGGCTGCAAACTTGGCGCCAGAATAAGCGTATCATTCAACTGCATAGGACCATTAATAGTCACGTTAGCAGCACCCGCCAAGGTAAGTTGCTTGCCGGCAGTTAAATCACTCAAAGGAATCTTGATGTCGCCATACTCGCTGACTGATGAAGTGCTGTTTTTCGCCTGCTGTGTCTGCTGGTGTCTTGTTATGAAGAGCAGCGCAACACCAGTGACAACCAAAAGCACAAACAATAAAACATCAGCCCTTCTTGCAAAGCGCAAGAAGAGGTTGGCTTGTCCTTTGGGCTGGGCTTGCGAGCTAACCGGCCCAGGATTTTCTGACTCCAGAGGCAATGCACCTGGCTCAAGAGGTGCTTCGCGCACCGTTCCGCCAGTTAGTGCCTGTCCTTCATCTAATCCATAGGACAGAGAGTAGTTTTGGTCTTTGTTTTCCACGGTTTTTTTTGGAAAGTGTTTCTTTATAGGGATTCATACCAAAAAGGCAGAGTGCCCCTATTTCATCTTACGCCGCCTATAGTAAGTGGGCAATACTTTTTTACAACGAAACACTGTTAGATGAAACGACAAAGGTTTTGTCTGTGGATAACTAACTCGGATTGGCAGCACAAGAGCGCTTTATGCCGTCAAAATCAGATAAACCACTAGGCTTGCAAAAAGCAGCACGGCAAGCACTGTCAGACCAACTTCAAGTAAGCTTTTCCGCACCGCGCTTTCAGATAATGGGTTGCGGCCGATCGAGATAATACTTGAACGCACCGCCGAATACAGCAACACCGTCACACTCATGAAGAGCAACAGTAGGATAAGGGTTGCGGCCAGTACACGCATTGGCGATACGTTACGGCCAGCCACGTTGTTGGCAATCGCCTGTAAAAACCCGGGCACAAAAGCCGCAGACTCAGCCGAAACTGTGTAATATGCAACGCTCACCTGCACTGGCAAAAGGCCAATATGCACATCTTGTTTTTTGCCGTTTTTAGTCGTTATACTTCGAGTCTCAGTCTGTACGGACGATAGGTTCCCCTGTACCGTCCCCACCACCACTGAGCTCTCAGTCGCCTTCATCCCTACGCCCTCAATCGGCGAAGCGGTAATTTTAT
>DATCYV010000001.1:0-8689 GCA_036526215.1 Saccharimonadales bacterium (SeqCode) | reverse complement strand
TCACAAGCCAATTTGAGGTATTGCACTTTGCGGGCGCTGCCTGTCGCAATCGCCACACCCTCATACGTTTGTAGCTTGCCATCGCCATTCACGCGGCGGTAGCGGTAATGCCCGTTGATGTACGTGTTAAAGTAACCACCGTACGAGTCGGCCTTTAAAAAATGCTCGTACATATCTTGGGGCACCTCAAGGTAACGGTATAGCCGTCCTTCGTGGAACTCGATCTCAAGTACGTGCTCTTTAGCGTCGTAGCCGATCGAGACAACATCGGATGATTCTACAGGGGTTCGTTTCACTTCTCTGTTATACCATATCCTGGCATAACTTCGCAGGATAAAACAGAGATGAAGCTAAGTTTTAAGCTCGAGCCGATCAACTAACCAGTCGCGCGGCAAGATCGACATGAACCACCCAGCACGAGGGCCGGAAGTTTTGCCGATTAACGCACGGTACAGCGTGCTGAATACTTCTTTGGGTTCCAGTCCCATGCTTTCTTTGAGGTCATACATAGCAGCGTGGAACCACGCACCGTCGGCGTCTACTGGTGCGGCAGCAGCTTTTTCGCCCAATGCCTTTAAAAAGGCTTTTTCCTGGTCGGTGAAGTCATTGGGGCTCACCTGCTGGAGTAGTTCAAACTTTACGTCATCGGGTGCCCAGCGGTTGAGCCATTCGTCGATAAACCTTAGCTCATTGCGGATAATCTCAGCGTCCTCGATGGCGTTATTGGAGTGTTCGGTTAGCTTAATGAGATCTAGGGTCAAATCAGGGTTACGCAGCGCCGCCTGGTAGCTGGCCACTAGATGCGAAAACGGCACACGGCTCACAGTTTTGTGGTCAAGGCCGCGGGTACACACGTAGAGCAGCTGCTCTTCGGATTCGGTCTTGTTTGGCTTAGCGGCTAGCTCGGCGAATTCGTCAACCAAGCGCACCACGCCGTCGGTTTGGTCAAAATACAAGCGCTTGCTCGGCGAAAAGCGCAACATAAAGAAACGCGCAACTTCAGCCGGCAGCACTTTGACCGCCTCGTGGGCATCAATGCCGGTACCGCGACTGGCACTCATCTTTTTGGTGTCACCGGCACGGTTTACAAAGTCGTATGGCACGGGGATTGGCGGCTGAGCTTCGTACACATCCTTCATGATCTGCACGCCAGTGTCGTACGAACCGCCCTTGGTGGCATGGTCGCGGCCAAATGGTTCGACGCCCACGTTCAAGAGCCACCAGCGCCCTGGCCAGTCGAGGCGCCAGTCAAGCTTCACGTGGCCGTCATCGTAACGCACAGCTTGTGTGTTGCCATCGGCATCTTCGTAGGTTACGATCTTGGCTGCTTTGTCGATACTTAGGAACTTGCGGTTTTTGAGCCGGTCGCCTTCCATGACCTGGATTGGTGACCAGTTTTCGTCGAGCTCACGGCCCGATACGGTTTCGAGCGCCTTGCGTGCTTCAGGAATACGGTCGAGTGAGCGCTCGATAGCTGGCACATAAAAACCACTGCGGTATTTTTCGTGCGAGTAGATCACCTCATATTCAATGCCTAGCGTGCGAATGCTATCTAGAAATTTGTCCAGAAAGAAATCGCCGTACGACTTGCTTGGGTCGTCAGGTGATGGGATATCGCACAGCGGCATACCCAAATACTTCTCGTAGTCAGCCGGAATGTTCACCGGAATCTTGCGCAAACCGTCGAGGTCATCGACCACATGCACGTGGCGTGCTTGGCGACCGCGGCGCTGGAGCTCTAGCACGATCGCGTCGCAGGTAATAAGTTCACGTAAGTGCCCGAAGTGGTACGTTCCCGATGGCGACGCGCCAGAAGATACCAAAACCTCACCCTCAGGCTGACGGGCTATAGCTTCATCGACAATTTGGTTTAACCATTGCATGCTGTTTATTCCTTGATTTTAGTCATATTTTATCACGTTTTACCGATGTTGTCCCTGGCTCTGGCCAGCTCGCCAGCACACAAAAAGCCCCGGCTGGATGGCCGAGGCTTTTACGGTTTTGTCGATTTCGCTAAATGTTCTAGATTAGCTGATCTCGGTAATAGTGTAACTAATAGTCTCGGCCGGAAGCTTGATTTCAATCTTATCGCCAGCCTTCTTGCCCATCAACGCGGTGCCGATTGGCGATTCATCGGAAATCTTACCGCTCAATGGGTCAGCCTCGACAGTACCGACCACCTGAAACTCTTTGGTCTTGCCGGCGTCACTTTTAAGCTTAACGGTGGAGCCAAGCACGACCTTATGGTCGTTCTTTGGCGCGGTAATCACTTGCACATTCGAAAGGATGTGCTCAATTTCGCTAATACGAGCTTCGTTGCGCTCTTGATCTTGGCGTGCGGCGCTGTATTCCATGTTTTCGCTTAGATCACCAAATTCACGGGCGGTCTTAATGCGGTTAGCAATCTCTGAACGGAGTGCAATCAGCTCGTCGAGCTCTTTCTTCAGTTCGTCGACGCCTTGCTGGGTCAGGTGGAATTGTTTCTTCATGCTGTCTCCTTCTGCTGAAGTCCTGATTAATTTTGCACCTAAGCCGCTATTATAGCAATTAGGGCTGTCATGAGGCGACCTTTTTTATCACTGCGTCAAAGTCCAGATATGTTGCCTCTGCCTCGGTACGTGCTTTTACCTCATATTGGTTGTTTGCAAGCGTCTTTTCGCTAACCACAACCCGGTAAGGAATGCCCATGAGGTCCGCATCAGCAAACTTCTCTCCTGGTCGTACATCTCGGTCATCATATATTACCGCAACGCCAGCCGTAGTCAAGGTGTTATACAAATTTTCTGCGGCTTTTGTCACGTTTTCATTGACGCCAAGCGCCGCAATATACATCTTAAACGGCGCCACATTCACTGGCCAAACCAAGCCTTTTTCGTCGGCAAGACGCTCCACTAGCACGCCCATCAGACGAGTAATGCCAATCCCGTAAGAACCCAAAATGACTGGCTTGCGCTGGTCGTCTTCGTCCACGAAATACAGGTCGAGCGGCTCCGATTTTTTGGTGCCAAAACTAAAGATATTGCCCACTTCGGCGGCCGTTACTTCCTCGAGCTCGTCGCGCTTAACACCGAGTTGGCCCATGACTTCGTCGGTGAGAACCTCTTTGTTGATAGCGATCTTTTTACCGCGATGCAGATAAATAGTGTCTTCGCCAGCATCAGTAACGGTTTGGAACTCGTGGCTAAACTGGGTAAATGCCCCGCCTGACGCGAAAGTTAGGTAGGTGCAATCACCCAACCCAACGCGTTCAAATACGCGAAGGTATGCATCGATTACACTGTCGTAGAATTTTTTATGAGCTTCTTCGCTTACCGTGTATGAGTACATGTCCTTCATGACAAACTCGCGGCCACGCATAATGCCACTCTTGCTGCGAAGTTCGTTACGAAGCTTAGTCTGGAACTGGTACGTATACACTGGCAGATCACGGTAGCTAGCAATGAAGCTGCGCATCATTTCGGTAATCGGCTCTTCGTGCGACCAAGCTAGGCCAAGTTCAGTGCCATTTTGGAGTTTGGTCTTAAACCACACATCGACGTTTTTTTCGTCCCAGCGATCGGTTTTCTCCCAGACATCCTGACGTTGCAAGTTGGTCATAATCATTTCTTGGCCGCCAATGGCGTCCATTTCTTCGCGCACGATCTGCTTGATATTCTCAAGTACACGGATGCCTAGCGGTAAATACGCATATACACCAGCCATTTCTTTGTAGACGTATCCAGCCTGGATAAGCAACTGGGCGTTCTTGGCCTGTTCATCGGCAGGAATTGTCTTGCTGGTTTTGGTAAACAGTTGCGACATTCTCATGTCATGTACTCCTTAAATCTCTACTAGTTAATTAGCTTTTAAGCGGCGAATACTACGGCCGACTGGCCGGCATCGTGCAAAGCCGAAACCGCAGAGACACTCTTTTCATCACCTCATATTGTACCCTAGTGGGCGTGCAATATAAAGAGATTCACAAATACAAAACCATTTTTCATGGCATGCACAAAGATGCCCGTCCAAATACTGCCGGTTTGCTCGCGCAACACACACAACACAACCGAGAGCGTAAATGTGTCAACCAACGCCGACCACAATAGCCCGCTAGAGCCGGTAAAAATGTGCAGCGTGCCAAAGATCAGGCTCGTTAAGAGCACCGACCCCGCTACCGGTATTTTCGCTTTTCGCAGCGTGCCGTATATAAAGCCGCGGAACACGATCTCTTCGGCAAGCGGTGGCAATACAATCAGGCCAATGCCGGCCAGCCAGAGCGTAATGCCACCCACATTGGTATCGAAACCAAGCGCCTGACCCGACGTTTCGGTCGGCAGCACCCTTTGCATCACCGAGTACAGCGCGATAAAGAGCACCATGTACGTGCCCATTCCGGCAAAGGCCAAGAACGGATACCACCAGCGAAACTTTTTGAGGCCCACAAATTCATAAAAGCTGAACTTCTGGAGGCGCACCACGTAATAGATGGTCCAAACCGCAAGCCCCTCCGACAGTGCAATCGCCGCAAAGTTCGCCAGCGGCGTACTGTACCAGAGCACGCTATTTGAGGTGTCCCAACCTATTGCATGCGGGAAAAGTGACATAAAAACCCCCACCACCAGCTGCACGCCAACAATAGACATCAGCATCACGAGGAACACGAAGCCGACAATCCGCACCTGGCTCGATAAGACCTGGCGCTTGGTTAGAGCCGGCTTAGAAGAATCGCCTGACATCGACAATTGTTATGAGCACAATTAAAAACATGAGAAACAAAAAGCTTGCCCCCACAATGCGCTCTTCCATCTCTTGGCTTAGCTTTTTCTTGAACAGACGAGAAAGCAGCATCATATACAAACGGCCACCGTCAAGCGCCGGAATCGGCAATACGTTCATGATAGCCAGAGTAAGCGAAATAATTGCGATGATCACTAGCATAAATTGATAGCCAAGCAGGCTGCCATCTTTGAGAAGCACAATAATCCCAACCGGCCCCGAAACTTGGTCGGCCGCCTTTTGCCCATCGCCATGAAAGACTGCTGCCACAACGGACCCAAGACCGCTCAGGGTCGCCTTCGTAAACTGGCCAATCAGCCCAGCCGCAACCACCGGTGCCGACCAGGTCGAACGCGTTAGGGTCAGCTCGGTTGGTGAAACACCCAAGTAACCTTTGGGATTGTTGGCCTTTTTGCTGGCCTCAACCTCTTGTTTGCTGCGCAGCTGTACAACTTTATCGTGCGTCTCGCCGTTATGCTGATAACGAATAACTACTTGCTGACCGGCATACTTTTCGGTAATTTTGGGCAGCTGGTCGGCAGTCTTAACGGCTTCAAGATGCCCACTCGGGCCAAGCGCCACTAAACGGTCACGTTGCGTTACACCCGCCTTGCCCGCTGGCGATTCGTTCTCGATATAACCAACGAGAACGTCATTGCGAATGACTTTGGTATCGCTCTTTACCGTGTACTGATTGTCGATAAGTTTGGGAAGCCCAAGCCACGCGAGCGCCATAAGCAGTACAAACGCCGCAAGAAGGTTCATGCCCACACCGGCAAGCATAATCTTGGACTTAGCCCAGGTTGAAGCCGCGCCCAGCGTACCTGGCTCGGTCGCGGCGTCGGATTCACCCTTGAGCCTCACAAAACCACCGAGCGGCAGCCAGTTAAGCGAAAACTCAAACCCGCCCTTTTTGTCTTTGATCTTTTTGGCCCAAATACGTGGCGGAAAACCAATACCAAACTCTTCAACCTTCACCCCATTACGGCGCGCCATAATAAAGTGCCCAAATTCGTGCACTACTACCAATGCTACGAATAAGATTAAGCCTACTATCAACAATACTACGGACATTTACCCCCCAAATCGCCGTCCCCGGCGGTTATATTCTTCTATGATATCGTCCACGTCGGCTTTTGTCATCTCTGGCCAAAACTTTTGTAAGAAATAAAACTCACTATACGCTGTTCGCCACAGCATAAAGTTACTCAGCCGTTGCTCTCCCGAAGTGCGCACCACCATATCTATAGGTGGGATGTCGGGTGCATACAGACGCGCCGCTATTGCGTCTTCGTCGATCGAATCCGGCGCCAAACCATCTTGCACGCACTTGCGCGCTGCGTCAACTAGTTCTTGCTGACCGCCGTAGTTAAAGCATACTGCCAGCGTACCGCCGGTTAAATTGCGAGTTTTTTCTTCGCACTTTTCAAAGCCCGCGAGCAGTTTAGCACTAATGCCGTCGCGGCGGCCTAAAATCCGTACCCGCACGTTACGCTCTATCAAGCTTTTAAGGTCACGCGAAATTGCTTGCAGTGCCAGCTTCATAAGACCCGAGACTTCTTTGGCATCACGCTTCCAGTTTTCGCTCGAAAACGCATAAATTGACACGTACTTCACGTCGCGGTCAAAACAGCCCTCCATCACCTCGTGCAAGGCATTGTAACCCGCAAGATGCCCGTCATATTCAGGCAAGCTGTGCTTGCGCGCCCACCGCCTGTTCCCATCCAAGATGAACCCGATATGTTTGGGTACAACCGGTTGCTCATTCATGTCTTTGCCCTTTGCCCTTTGCCGTTATACGGTCATGATTTCTTGTTCTTTGGTCTTGGCGGCGGCGTCAACATCGGCCTTGGTTTTGGCCATGGCTTCGTCAATTTGCTTTTCGAGGCGCTTGGCGTCATCTTCGCCGATTGATTTGTCTTTTTTGGCTTTGTCGACGGCATCCATGGCGTCGTGGCGTACACCGCGCAGTGCAATGTTGCAATCTTCCACCTTACCACTGAGTACCTTTACGTACTCGCGGCGTCGCTCTTCGGTAAGTGATGGGATCGGCACACGGACCACACGCCCATCATCGGATGGATTTAGACCAAGTGTTGGGTTGTCGCGGATCGCACTGGCAATCGCCTGAATGTTGCCTGGGTCGAACGGCGTTATCTGAATAAGCTGCGCCTCGGGCGCCGTTACATTGGCCACTTGGTTCAGTGGCATTTCGGTGCCGTAGGCTTTAACCACGACGCCATCGAGCATCGAGGCGTGAGCACGGCCAGTGCGGACCTTTTTAAGGTCGTCCTGAAAGTGCGCAAACGCACCCTGAAACTTTCGTTTGGCTTCATCAACGACTTGGTTTGGGTTCATATGATTCCTTGATTACTACCCCTCTATCTTAGCAGAAACCAGCTTAATCTTATATGGAGAGTTGGCATATGGCCCGCTGACATGTACATTACGAACATGGATCGAACAGCCGCAGAAAATTACCGCCGCATACAGAGAGGTAACCGCCTACAGCGGTCAGCTGATGCACTCTGTCATGCCCGGCGAATCGGTGGGCTCGCCGTGGGGACGCTTAACCTTTTTACTCCTTATGGCCGGACCTTGGCAGCCACCGCCGCCGTCATGACCGTTTATGCGACCGACAAACTAGACGGCATGTTAGCCCGCCGAGGCGCCAATCTTTTGGGCCGCCCCACCACACCAGAGGGCAAAAAACTCGATCAATCCGTTGATAAACAAACACACCTTTCGATTGCCGGGTCACAGGCGATACAGGCGTATATGCGCGGTCAGTGGGTCTTTGGCACCGTCATTATGGGTAATTTGATCGTCCAACGCTGGCGTGACGGCATCGTCAACAGCAAAAGAGAGCTGGCCGCCCAAGTGGCGCTGGCCACGGGCGAGCCCATACACACCGGTTCGATCCCCTCAAGCCAAAGAAAGCTGGCCGCCCAAGCCGCTGCCGATATCGGCACCGAATCACCCCTTGCCGAACTGGCCAGCGGCCGCGCTGCCCTCGGCGTAACTCATTGCGTATGTACCAAACTGTCTATTACAAGTGGTGCAGAAGTGCTCGACCAGCTTAATGCCGGCATCAAAGATGGGCTTAAAATATTGCAACCACGTGACCCCGTAGACTCACAGGATGATGTGCGGCCAGACCCAGAGGATTCTGAACTCTGGCACGAATTATCTCTGCTCGCCCAGACTACCCGCTCTGAACGGCTTTTAGGTCGCTTTGCCTGCCTGCTCGGTTATCAGGATGCCGGACAAAGCCTACCCGAAACAGCTTAGCTCCTGCATAATAAAACCGCCCCATTAGAGGCGGTTTTACATTTAGCCTGCGTACACTTTTTATTCAGTGACTTCGCCAAGGGCCATGCGGCTAAAGCGGCGAACAACAATGTTCTCGCCCAGCTTGGCAATGTTTTCCTTGAGGTAGTCGCCAACTGTTTGGTCAGGGTTCTTGATGAACGGCTGGTCCAAAAGGCACTTTTCGGCAAAGTACTTCTTGAGCATGCCTTCTACGATTTGAGGCACCATGTTGTCGGGCTTACCTTCACCCTTAACCTTTTCGGTAAACTCAGCACGGCGCTCTTCGCGGGCAGCTTCGGGAATGTTCTCGGAGCTAATGTACTCTGGGGCGCTTGCCGCAATGTGCATTGCAATGTCTTTAACGACGACAGCAAACATTTCGTTGCGGGCGACAAAGTCGGTCTCGGAGTTAACCTCGAGCAAAACGCCAATGCGGTTGTCGTGCACGTAGCTGCTCACAACCCCGGCGCGGGCTTCACGCTCACCGCGCTTTTCGGCCTTGGTCAGGCCTTTTTTGCGCATTTCGGCCAGCGCTTTGTCGAAGTCGCCGCCAGCTTCGTCGAGCGCCTTTTTAGCGTCGGTCATACCAACACCGGTCAGCTCGCGAAGACGCTTAATTTCT